>CALYOH010000017.1 GCA_945228905.1 uncultured Caryophanales bacterium | reverse complement strand
GTCACCCTCTTACATTTTATCAAAGTTCTCCACCAACACTATTTGACAAAGAACCTTTTATTTCTTTATTCTTTCTACTTTGATATAAGCTTCTTCTTCATTAAGTTCACATTTATCTTTTTCTTTTAAACTTATATCTTTGATTAGTTCATCTCCTAAGACTTCACCCATTACATAATCTTTATATAATTTAAACATTTCATCAATCTTATCTGTTCCATTATAGTAAACTTTGATATGATCTGTGATTACGAAATCAGCATCTTTTCTTAGAGATTGTACTTTACGTACAAATTCACGAGCTAATCCTTCAAGTATTAATTCTTCTGTTAATTCAGTATCTAATACTACTATTGTTCTATTATTACTTTGAGAAGCATATCCTTCTTTTTGTTTTATTGTGATTAATGTATTTTCACTATTTAAATCAAAGTCTTCTCCAGCTAATTTTACTGTTAAGCCTTCTTCTGAAATAGTTTCTATTTCTTTACTTGTTAATTTAGATAATACTTCTTGTAATTCTTTTATTTTTGGTCCTAACTCTTTTCCAAGAACTTTGAAGTTAGGTTTAACAATATACTCGATATATTCATTCATATCTTCTTTAAACATAATTTGTTTTACATTTAATTCTTCTTGGATTACTGGTAATAAGTCTCCTATAATCATTTCATCACTCTTTGGAAGAATTAAACTACTAATTGGTTGTCTAACTTTGATATTTACTTCTTCACGAGCAAATCTTCCTAGAGAGCAAATATCTCTTACTAAGTCCATTCTTTCTTCTACTGCTTCATCAATAAACTCAGTATTCTCTACTGGGAAGTCTGCTAAATGAACTGATTTTTCATTAGTTAATTTTTGATAGATTTCTTCAGTCATAAATGGAGTCATTGGAGCACATAATTTACACAATGCAACTAATGCTTCATACATTGTTAAATATACCTGCTTTTTAGATTCTGTTAATTCTGAATCCCAGAATCTTCTTCTATTACTTCTAATATACCAGTTAGATAAATCATCATTTAAGAATGGTACTATTAATTTTGTAGCTTTATTTAAGTCATATTCTCTATATGCTTCATTTACGCCTTTAATTAATTTGTTTAATTTAGATATTAACCATCTATCGATAAGTTCTCTATCTTTAACTGGAATATCATATTCTCTTGGATCTATATGATCTGCATTAGCATACATTTCAAAGAATGAGTATGCATTTTTAAATGTAGAAATATATTTAGAATAGATTTCTTTTAATCCTTCTACATCGAATTTTAATGGAGTCCATACAGGAGAAGCATATAACATATAGAATCTTACTGTGTCTGCTCCATATTCTTCCATTATTTCGAATGGAGAAATTGCATTACCACGAGATTTATGCATCTTTTGACCATTCTTATCTAGTAATAAGTCATTTACTAATACATTTTTATATGGTGATTTACCAGTTACAAATGTAGATATTACTAGTAATGAATAGAACCATCCTCTAGTTTGGTCAATTCCTTCTGAAATGAAATCTGCTGGGAATTGTTCTTCAAATAATTTCTTATTTTCAAATGGATAGTGATATTGTGCAAATGGCATTGCTCCACTATCGAACCAACAGTCAATAACGTCTTTAACTCTTGTCATTTCTTTTCCACAGTGTGGACATTTAATATGAACATCATCTACATATGGTCTATGTAATTCGATTGTTTCATCTATATCTTCAATTGCTTTTTCAACTAATTCTTTACGTGAACCAATCATTTCTTCATGACCACAAGAACATCTCCATAGAGGGATTGGTGTACCCCAATATCTATTTCTTGAGATTGCCCAGTCATTCATATTTTCTAACCAGTTACCAAATCTCTTTTCTCCAACATAATCTGGATACCAATTAACTTTTTTATTCTCTGCAATTATTTCATCTTTCTTATCTGTTGTTCTGATATATAGAGATGGTTTTGAATAATAAACTAATGGTGTTTTACATCTCCAACAATGTGGATAATCATGGTTCATTTTTTGTTTCTTAAATAATTTATCATTTTCTGCTAAATATTTAATAATTTCTACTTCTAGTTCTGGATCTACAACTAATCTTCCTTTCCAAGGTCCTTCAGTATAGCATCCATCTTCTCCTACAGGATTAACCATTGCTAAATCATATTTTAATCCAACTTCGTAGTCGTCTTGTCCAAATGCTGGAGCAATGTGAACGATTCCTGTACCATCTTCCATTGTTACATAATCATCACATGTAACTATAAATGCTTTCTTTCCTTCTGGCATTTTTATAATAGGAAGTAATTGTTCATATTCTCTATTTTCTAAGTCTTTTCCTTTATATGTTTCTACTATTTCATAGTCTTCTCCAAGAATTTTATCTGCTAATGCTTTAGCAACTATAAAGTTATATCCTTTAGATAAACATTTAACATATTCTTCTTTTGGATTTACACATAAAGCAGTATTTGAAAGTAATGTCCATGGAGTTGTTGTCCATACTAAGTAATAAGTATTATCTTCATCTTTTGCTTTAAATGGAACATATACAGTATTTACTGATATTTCTTTATATCCTTGAGCAACTTCATGTGAAGCAAGTCCTGTTCCACATCTTGGACACCAAGGAACAATCTTTAATCCTTCATAGATATGACCTTCATCAAATATCTTCTTTAAGATCCACCATTCTGTTTCAATATAATTATTATCATATGTAACATATGGGTGTTCTAAATCAATAAATTGACCCATTTCTCTTGTAAATTTAGTAAAGTATTCTTCGTTTTTCCAAACACTTTCACGACATTTTTTGTTGAATTCTTTGATACCATATTTTTCAATATCACCTTTATCTTTGAATCCTAACTCTTTTTCTACTTGTACTTCTACAGGTAATCCATGAGTATCCCATCCAACTTTTCTTAGTACTCTATATCCTTGCATTACTTTGTATTTAGTAATAGTATCTTTTAATAATTTAGCCATCATATGATGAATTCCAGGCATACCATTAGCAGTAGCAGGTCCATCATAGAATACATAATTTTCTCTATCTTTTCTATTTTTAATAGTCTTTTCAAATATCTTATTCTTTTCCCAATAATCACTATATTTGCTTTCAACTACATTTATTTTATCTTGTTCTAATTTTTTAAATTTCATGTTTTTCCTCCTTATAATACAATTACATATCCATAATAGAATATGAATAATAATAAAAGCATAACCCCTTCTCTTCTTGAAATTCTATAATCATTAAATGAGAATAGAAATAATACAAATGCACTTACAATCATTACTAATATATCTATATAACTAAATGCTATTGTTCCAATTCCTCCTAGGAGTGCAATTGGTACTCCAATAACCATTCCAATATTAAATATATTACTTCCAACTACATTTCCTATAGCTATATCATATTCTCCTTTAATAGTTGCAGTTACTGATGTAACTAATTCTGGAAGACTTGTTCCTAAAGCTATTATTGTAAGTGATATTAATCTTTCACTTACTCCGATTGCTTTTGCAATAGAACTTGCACTATCTACAACAAAGTTACTTCCTAAAATTATTCCAACTAATCCTATGATAGTTAAAATAATTGCTTTCTTTAAACTAATAGTTTTTTCTTCTTGGATTTCTTCTTCAGATGCTTTTTTTCTAGCCATCTTAATCAAATAATATAGAAATACTATAAAGAATAATATTAATACGATTCCATCACTTCTAGTAAATGTATTTTTTACTCCATCAAATACATTATCTGATAGCAATACTCCAAATAGTACTGTAATTAACATTACTATTGGTAGTTCTTTTTTTACTGTATTATTTTTTACTACCAAACTATGTATTGTTGCACTACATCCTATAATTAATAGAATATTAATAATATTACTACCTATAACATTTCCTAGAACTATATCTCCACTTCCTATTAGCAGTGATTTAATACTAACAGCAAATTCTGGAGCACTAGTTCCAAATGATACTATTGTTAATCCAATTAACATTTTTGATATTTTTAATTTAGTTGCTATTCCTACAGCGCCATCTATAAAGAAGTCTGCTCCTTTAATAAGAATAATAAATCCAAATATCAACAATATAGTACTAATTAACATATTACTCCCCTTTCTATAGAAATAAAAAAATGATTCCATCCATAAGGACGAAATCATCGCGGTACCACCTTAATTTATAAGTATTATACTTATCTTAAAAACTATAACGCGTTACCGTATTTATCTTATCCATAAATCGCAACTTGAAAGTGATCTAAATATTTCTTTCTTGTCTATTTCCACCTACCATAGACTCTCTATTAATTCCAAAATATTCCGTCTTTCGCACATGCTTTCATGAACTAATATATCACAAATATCTTTTATTTACAACAAAAAAGAAACTATTTTGTTTCTTTTCATTTTATTAATGTTTTTGGAACTTTTAAGTATAAATATTCATTTCCATCTAAATTATTAGTAAATCCATTTACACTTACATATTCTTTATTTGCACTATTAAAAATGATTGTTTTAATAGTATAGAATACATTATCATCAAAAATTTCACAGCTAGTTACTTTTATATCACCTTGAGATGTTGTTAAAACTATATTTTTTCCTTGCCAATGACGACTATATGTAGTTGCTACTTCCCATGTACCTTCTGTTGTTACTTTTGCTTTAAATTCTCCATCATATGTTGAATCATGGAATAATTCTTTATCGAATCTATTTTCTTCATCTCTAACATCTTTTGCATTATAGTTTGTTAGTGATACTTCTAATACTTTCTTTGCTGTTTCAAGAGGAAAATCTTTTTTAAAATTATTGTTTTTTTCTGTTTCCTTCTTTTCATATTCTTCATTTTGTTTTTTAGAATATTCTGCTTCTTTATTATCTAATTCTTTTTTTATCTCGTCTATAGATATTTTAATATCACTTTGCATTTCTTTATTAGTTATTGCTTTTTCTTCTAATTCTTTTATATCTAATTTTTTATTAAAATTATATTTTAATCCATATTCAATTATTTGTTCATTTTTATATTTATTAGTTATTAAATAATAATTGAAATTATTATTAAGATCTTCTTTTGTAATAGAACTAGAATGTTTATCAATTGGATATATTCTATTATTATTTTCTACATACCAGAAAAATTTTTCTGATTCTTTATTAAATAAATAACCAATACTATCTTTTGAATCTAATTTATAATATTCACCATAAGATACTTCATCTTTTACTTTTAATATCAATATCATTTTATTAGTATTATCAGATGCGAATACTACTAGATCTTGTCTATTATCTGAATCTAAATCCATATTTAATAATGTAACTGTATTTACTTTAATATTATTCTTTTCTAGATTCTCTTTTATTACTTTATCTAAATTACCATCTTCTAATGATTTATATATAGTTTCTCCATATTCAGTATATTTAACTATTTCTTTTTTAGTTGTTTCTTCTTTCTTTGGTTTTAATAATAGAAGAATTGCTACTAAAAGAATTATAATTACTGCAACTGAAATTCCTATTATTATAAATTTTTTCTTTTTAGATATTTTTTTCTTTTCTTTTTTAGGTTCTTCTTTTATATTATCTTCTTTTATTTCTTCAACTACATGTTCTTCTACTTGTTCTTCTTTTTCTTCTAAATTTTCATCTTTTAATATTTCTTCTTCACTTATTGTATCTAACTTCTTAGTAGGTGTTTTTTCTTCTTCTACTGTTTCTAAATCATCAATAGTTTTTAATTCTTTAGTTTTTTCATCCATACTTATTATCTCCTTACAATAAAAGTAGACAATAGTCTACTTAATCTTTAGAATCCAATTCTTCTACTGCGTCTAAAACCACTTTTTGTTGTTCTAAAATGATTTTAAGTTTTCCTTTTAGAATGGTTATGTTTTTCTCTAAAATATACTTATCATTTTCTAGTTTTCCTGCTTCTAGTAATGCATCATTAACAATTCTACTAGCATTACTTTTAGCTTTTTTTATGATAAGTTCACTTTCTTCCCTTGATATTCTTTTTATGTCATTGTCTGTTTCTTCAGCTCCATTAATCGTATCAATTAAACCTTTATAATACTTTATTTCTTGTCTTAAATTTCTAATTTCTATTTGTTGTTCATCTACTTTGTTAAGTATTTTTTCTGTTTCTCGAATTACATCTTGAACAAACTGATTTACTTCATTACGATTATATCCGTTAGCCTCAAAACTAAACTTATCCATATAATCACCTCAGAAAGTATAATTAGTTTTTAAAAGAAATCTTCTTCTCCATCCTCTTTTTCTTCTTTTTTACCTTTTACTGTTTTACCAGTATTTTGTTCATCACTAATTTTTCCTTCAACATTAACATTTTTAGGTGTACATAAGAATATTCCTCCACCTAACTTTTGAATGTCTCCTCCAATAGCATATATTGTTCCATATAGGAAATCTACTATTCTTTTAGCTTGATCTGGTGTTACTCTTTTTAAATTAACAACAACTGCGCTTCTATTCTTTAAGTAATCAGCAATTTGTTGACTTTCAGAATATGCGCGTGGTTCTAATAACATCATCTTTGATCCAGCCATACCATTTTGTTCATGATATTCTTCTTTAGAAGTTGTATAGTAATCGTCTTCTCCAGTTGTTTCATCTTGAACTTCTCCACCAAAGAATCCTTTAATTTTATCTTTCATTCCTTTTTCTCTCATTATATAACCTCCATTATTAATAATTAATAACTACTTTAACTACTTTTTATTTTATCACACAATTATTAAAAGAAAAAGTCTATTTTCATTGTTTTCACTTTGTAGACCATTCTATTGTGCTGGTTTTTGAATATATATTCCTTGTTGTACTTGTTGTGGTGCTTGAACTTGTTGTTGAGTCGCAACTTGTTGTGGTACTGCTCTTGCTTGTTGTTGCATTATTTGACTTACATCATTACTTTGAGGAACATAGGAAGCTTGTTGTTGCATTGTTGCACCTACATCTTGTATTAAATGTTTTGGTGAATTGTCTTTATACCAAACTTCATTAAGATTAACATTATCTGAAAGTGGCATAGGATTTGGCATATCAAAGTGCATTACTGTTGGTACTTTAAATGCTGATCCAAAGGCAATACAATTCCCTGGTTTTAGGTTCTTCATTTGTAACATAATCTCTGTTGAAACGTTTGGAACCATTTCTTTAATATATTTTAAATCAACTGGGTGAATTGTTCTCAATATCATGAAATTGGCACATTGAGATACACATGTTTCAGATAATTCACTTGGTCTTTGTGTTATTAATCCTAAGAACATTCCATACTTACGTCCTTCTTTAGAGATACGTTCAAATATATTATATCCTAATAAATCATTATCTCTATCATGTTTAACATAACGGTGAGCTTCTTCAATAACTATATGAAATGCTTCACTACCTCTTGATTTTAAAGTACTTAGTTTATTAAATAACATTCTTGATATTATTTTTGTAATTACTTTAGCAATTCTATCATCAATATAATTTATATTAAAATTAATTATTTGAGCTCTTGAATTAGTTCTTTCATCCCATAATAAGCTTTCTATATATTGATCTCTTGTAACATATGTTGGATATGTAAAATAATGTCTGTTATCTCCTGTTGCTAGTGAATGTAGACGTACATTCATTATATTTGCAGTTTCATATACTTTATCACTCTTTAGTACACCTTCACTTACAAGAGCAAATTCCATTGCTTCTTCTAGATCTTGTAATGAATAGTATTTATTTAATTCTTCTTCTGGTACTTCTATTTCTTCATCTATAATGTATCCTCTAAAGAATTCAACTACTAATTCCATTTCTTGCATCTTACCAGTTTTATCTATAAATAAACATTGTTTTAATGTTCTTGTATATCCTGGTTGAACTATTTGTGTTTGTAAATTAAGTGTTGTTGTATTAAATCTAGTTAATACTCCTATTACTTGGTCTCTTATCTTTGTAGATTCTGCTCCACTTAACATGATATCTTGTAATGCTCTAGCAATAATATCATTTTTTCTTTTAGATACATTTTCACTAGTTCCAGTTAATATTGGAACTAATTTTAATGTCTTTTCAATGATTGGTAATTGTGATGGAGTTGTAGCATCTAATAGTAATGCTAAATCATCTACATCTAATAACCAAACTGGTATTTTTAATATATCAGTAGTTGGATCAATTACATTTGTTGTATATGATTTATAATTAAGAGCTGGATTATTTACATGCAACTCTTTAAAAGCATTTGTATACTCTCCATATGCATCAAAGAAAAAGAATGCTGCATTTGTTGGAGGAGTACTATTTCTAAATAGTTTTTGTAGAATAGAAGCTACTCCACAAGATTTACCTGAACCAGAGTTTCCTAAGATAGAGAAATGTGTATTGAAAAAATCATTCATTCCTACATTAATCTTATATCCTTCATAAACATTGCTTGTTCCAAAATTAGTATATCCTTTTACTAATTCTTGTTTTCCAAATAATAGTTCTAGTTCTTCTGATTTAATTAATCTCACACTACATTTGAATGAAGGTTTTGTTCCACCACCAGAAATAAAACGACCATTAGCAATTTCACCAACTATTGTTACTATCATTGTAGTTTGATTTACATTAGCAATTTCTCCTACAATTTTCTTTTCTGTATCGTCTTCAAAAATAACATGGTAATTAACTAAACTTGGTTGTTCATTAATGTTAATACTTAGTTTTATAGTAACGCTATTGTCAATTATTTCTTCTATTTTTCCTAGCATCACAATCACCCTCTATTCTAAATAAGTATATCAAAAAAAATAATAAAAAAAAAGTCGTTAAAGACTTTTTCTTATATTTACATTTCTTTTACATATAATGCTCCAGTAGCATTATCTCTTCCATTAATTGGAAGTATATATTTTACATATTTTTTTCTTAATAATCTTAATGGTACATGTAAATGTTGATTAATATTAACTGCTTCATAAATAATCTTTTTTAATATGTCTTTTTTATTATTTGATTTTATTATTTTATTTATCTTTTTATCTGTAATTAAATCAGTTACTCCATCAGTAAATAAAAATAACATATCATAATTATTATTAACTACTGTTGTGGTAGTTCTACATAAATCTTCAGATAATCCAATACAAGCATTAATTATATTATTATTTGAAAAGTATCTTAAATCATCTTTTTTTACTCCACCATATTTATAATAACTCCATACATCTGAATCATCTTCAGTTATTTGTTCTAATTTATAGTTTTTTAATATATATCCACGGGAATCTCCTACATTTAAAAATATTGTTTTTCTGTATGTTATAAGAGCTAATGTAAGTGTTGTACCTAAATTGTTAAAACCAAATTCCTTTATTAAATTATTATTTAATTTTTTTACTAATCTTTTTAGTAGTTGTTCTGTTTTTTCAATATCATTTAATTCTTTTGGTTCTTTATTAATAAACCATTTTTCAATAGATGAAGTTACATATTGAGATGCGATTTCTCCATGAGCTTTTCCTCCCATTCCATCAGCAACTAAAAGTAATTTTATTCTTTTGTTTTTAGGATGAGGAATTGCTAAAGCAGTATCTTCATTATTTCTACGAATTAAACCAATGTCTGTTTCTGTTTGTAATAATTCCATATATAACTCCAATCTACTAAATATTATAATCATCATGTCTAATAATGCAAACATTTATACACTTTACAGTGTAAACTTACATAAAAAAAGATAGATAAGCCTATCTTTTAGAAATCACAGTTTCCTGGAGTTCTTGGGAATGGAATAACATCTCTAATATTTTCTATTCCTGTTAAGTACATGATTAATCTTTCAAATCCCATACCGAATCCTGAGTGAACACATCCGCCATATTCTCTTAGCTTTAAATACCACCATAATTCTTCTTTAGACATTTTAAGATCATCCATACGTTTTTCTAATACATCAAGACGTTCTTCTCTTTGACTTCCTCCCATTAGTTCTCCACTTCCTGGAACTAGTAAGTCAACTGCTGCAACTGTTTCTTTATCATCATTTAATCTCATATAGAATGCTTTAATGTCTTTTGGCCAGTTATATACGAATACTGGGCAATTGAATTTTTCTTCTGTTAAATATTTCTCATGTTCACGAGCTAAATCTTCTCCATATTTTGGTTCAAATTCAAATTTCTTTCCTGATTCAATTAAATATTTAATTGCTTCATTATGAGTAATTCTTACTGCTTTAGATGAAACTAATTTTTCTAGTTTATCAATTAATCCTTTTTCTACAAAACTATTTAAGAATACTAATTCTTCACGACAATTCTTTAATACATAATCTACTACATATTTAAGCATTTCTTCCATTATATCCATATCATTTTCTAAGTCACAAAATGCTATTTCAGGTTCAATCATCCAAAACTCATTTGCATGTGTTTTAGTATTAGAATTTTCTGCTCTAAATGTTGGGCCAAAAGTATAAGTTTTACCAAATGCTAAAGCAAATGTTTCAGCTTGTAATTGACCTGATACTGTAAGAGCTGCTTGTTTTCCAAAAAAGTCCTTTGTATAATCAACTTTTCCATCTTTAGCAACTCTATCTAAATCTAGTGTTGTTACTTGGAACATTTCTCCTGCTCCTTCACAGTCACTTGCAGTAATTAATGGTGCATGGAAATATACATAATCTCTTTCTTGGAAATAACTGTGTATTGCATGAGCAGCTTTGCTACGAATTCTAAATACTGCTTGGAATAAGTTTGTTCTTGGACGTAGATATGCTTGTTCTCTTAAAAATTCTCTTGTATGTTTTTTTGGTTGTATCGGATAATCTTCTGGACAATCTCCAAGCAATGCAATACTCTTTGCTTTAATTTCAAATGCTTGTCCATCTTTAGGAGATTCTACTACTTCTCCTTCTACTTGAATTGATGATCCAATGTGAAATTTTTGAATATCATCAAAATTTTTTAAATCTTTTTCATATACTATTTGTATTGGAGTAAAGAATGTACCATCAGAAAATGAAATAAAACCAAATTCCTTTTGTTTACGATGATTTTTTATCCATCCTTCTATAGTTACTGTTTTTCCTATATATTCTTCTGTTTTACTAAATAATTCTTTATCTGTCATAAATCCTCCTACTCGACATAAAAATAATTTGAGTCCATCACTGCTGATAGTTTATTTTCGTCATTATATATTTCAGCCTTTAAGTAAGCAGTACTTTTTCCATTTTTTATCATTGTTGCTCTTGCTATCATATATTTACCAGAAATTGGTCTTAGATATGTAATATTTGCATTTAGTGTAACTGCTGGTCTTCCGGTTGTTGCTGCAAGCATTCCCATAGCATTATCACCTAACCCAAATATTAATCCTCCATGAGCGAATCCATATGGATTCATTGAATTATCATTTAATTCTGCTTTTAATTCTACAAATTCATTATCTTTATAATCTACTAATTTAAAATTATTGTGTTTGTAAAAGCCATGATCTCTTTCCATTTTGTCTAATAATTTTTCCTTATCCATATTATTCCTCCTTGCTATATTATATCATTATTTTGTTAATATTCCACTATAATACTTCCAAGCAATTATTCTTGTTACTGCTTTATTTATAGTTTCTTCTTTTATTAAACCTTCTTTATAAGAATTAAGAACTTCATTTTTCATTCCCATAAAGTCTCCAGTAATAATCATATCATTACCGGCATTTATAGCAAGTGTTGCTGCTTTTCCATCTTCTACATAACTTTTAACTGCATCCATATCTAAGTCATCTGTTATTATAACTCCAGTAAAACCTAAAGTTTCTCTTAATTCTTTAATAACTTTTTCACTTAGTGAAGCTGGATAAGTATTATCAACTGACATCATAATATTATGTGATACAAGTATACTTGGAACATTCTCTTTAATTCCTGCAATAAATGGTAAATAATCATTATTTGTAAATGTTTCATAACTTCTATTATCTATTGCTATACCTGTATGAGTATCTTCATTATTACCATATCCAGGGAAATGTTTTAAACAAGAATTTATTTTATTATTATTGGCATATTTAACCATATTTTTAATATATTCACTTGTTTCTTTAGCATCTCTACCAAATGTTCTATTATTTATAAAATCATTTTCATCAGTTGATATATCTGCTACTGGGGCAAGATTTAAATTTATTCCTAAACTCTTAAGTAGATTTGCTTTTTCATTTTCCATTTCTTCTAGTAATTCATATCCACCTTGTTCATAATATGTTCTTGGGGAAGCAAACTTCTCATTTCTAAAAGCTGGAAATCTACTTACTCTTGTTACAAATCCACCTTCTTCATCTACTCCAAGAATTAATTTATATTTATTTAGTTTCTGATCATTATCTAATTCTTTTTTAATACTTTCTTTTGTATGATTTTGAAAGTCTTTTGCAAATAATATGTATCCTCCCGGATAGAAATTACTTAAGTACTCTACATCATTTACATTATATCTAACTAGAAATAATTGTCCTACTTTTTCATCTATAATCATATTATCAACTAATTCTTTAGCATCTTTATAATATTTTTTAAAAATACCTTTAGTAATTGTTTTATCTTTTATTGTTTTTTCCTTAGGAGTTACGTCTTCTTTATTCATATTCTTATAAATATAAAATCCTCCAAATAAAACAATTATTAGTAAGACTATCCATAAAAGTTTATTTCTTTTTCTTTTTTTATGCATAAGTTCACCTTAATTCATAATTTTCTTAAATTCGTTAGGTGTAGTTGTTTCAAATAATATATCCTTTTTAATTTCTGGATAATACATTTTTAATCTATTAGCATGTAAATACAATCTATTTTCTTTATCTTCTTTTAATCCATATTTTTTATCTCCAACTATTGGATTATTTATAGTTGATAAAGCTACTCTTATTTGATTCTTTCTTCCTGTTTCAATATTTATACTTAGCATTGAATAATTATCATTTGATTTAATTACTTTATAATTAGTAATTGCTTCTTTACCATCTTCATCTTTAGTAGTATATACTAGGTTTGTTTTAGTTTCTTTTAATCTTTGAACTATTCTATCTTCATCTTTCTTAGGTTTTCCATGTACTACTGCGACATATTCTCTTAAATAAACATATTCATTCCAATTTTCTTGTAATTTATTTTTAGTTTTTTCATCTTTAGCAAGTACTACAATTCCACTTGTATCTTTATCTAGTCTATGCACTATAAATACTCTTGCATATTTATTCTTACTTACTAAATATTCTCTTACTATATGGAATAATGTTTTATCTCTTTCTTTTTCAGTTGCGATTGTTAATAATCCGCTTGGTTTATTAACTACAATTATATGTTCATCTTCAAATAATATATCAAATGGTAATGTCTTTTTATTTTTACTATCTGTATCAATTATAATAGTCATTCCTGGAACTACTTTTAAATTATATTTTCTTGTTCTATTATTATTAACAAATATAGATCCATGTGTTAAATATTGTTTTATTCTTTTTTTAGGCATATCTAGATTATTATATAGATAATCTAGTAATTCTCCTTCTTTTTTTACCACTATTTTCATAGTATCACCTCAATAAGTAAATTATATTATAAAATCATTATTTTAACAAATAAAAAAGACTATTTTATAGTCTTTTTATTTATTGATTTTGAACGATTTCAGTGTAATCTTCGATGTCATCATCATCTTCATCTTCCTCATCATTATCTTTATTTATTGTTTTAGCAACAAGTGATGCCCCTAAAACTCCTGCTCCTGCCATTGCTCCAAATGCAGCAGCCTTTCCATAATCTCCGATACCTCTTCCTCCAATCTTTGTATTAGGTATTTTTTCATACTCTGGTACATATGGTGGAGATGTTGGTGCAGATGTTGGTGCACTTGTAGGTGCACTTGTAGGCGCTGATGTTGGCGCGCTTGTTGGTGCACTTGTAGGCGCTGATGTTGGTGCGCTTGTTGGTGCTACTGTTGGCACCTCTGATACTGGAGAAGTTGGAGCAACTGTTGGTGGAACCGGATCTTCTTTTCTTGGTTGAGGATCTGGCTGTGGATCTGGTTTTGGATCTGGTTTTGGATCAGGTTGAGGATCTGGCTGTGGATCTGGTTTTGGATCAGGTTCAGGTCCAGGTGGAATTGGCTCTGGGTCTGTTTCATCTGGCATTAAATCTGGTGGTCCATCATCCTCATCATAGTATTTTCTATTTTCATCAACGAATAAAGTTCTCGATAATTGAGTAGGCATACCTAAAGCTTGAGATACTGTTTGTCCTAACTCTCCTGCTGCATCTTTACCCATATTCATAAGTGTATATGCAGTCGTTCCTTGAGCTATGTCTCCAACTATATCTCCAACAACTGATCTTGTATGTGCAAGTTTATATGTATGTGCTAATCCGTCAGCGGTATTATATGTTGGGTTTACATTAGATACTCTAAACATATCTAACCCTCTTGTATTGTTTAAATATTTATCAATTCTTGCTTGAACTGATGTTGGCACACTTTTACCAGCTGCTTGTGCAGCTCTTGCTTCTTTAAGTGCTGCTCTATAATCACGATAGTTTGCAATATCGGTTCTTATTCTTCCAGGAGTTCCAGCAATATCTCTTGCTGTATTTGCAAGATTTTCAACTTGTCCTATAGTTGCAGCTTTAAATAATCCAGCTGCTCCTTTTCCTGATTGATTATATACAGTAATTAAGTGGTCCATATCATAGAACCCTTTTGTATACGCTTTTGAAGTTAATCTATCAGTAAATCCTCCAAGCTTACTAATTTCTGTCATTGCTCCATTATAGTGTCTAAGTGCTCCAGCTTTAACTTGTGAAATAGCACCATCGAGATTTGTAATATTTCCTGCACCATCTGTAAATTTAAGATAGTTACTATATTCTTTTCCTCCTCTGATTGCAGAATCAATTCTTGCTCTTGCAGTTTGTTCTGCATTGGCAATTTCTCTTTCATATATTTCTTTAGCAGCTTTTGCTTGCTGACGCTCTCCAATCTTTCCTGCAGCATATGCCATACCACCTTGGATGGCAGCATCTTTAATTCCAAATAGTGTTGCTGCTCCTAAACCATATCCATGGTCGAAAGCATCCTCGGATCCTGATCCTAAGCCTCCTACAGCGGCAACTAATGTATTGGCATTTGTTGTTGATTGTAATGCTGTAGCCATCTTCGACAATCTTGTTCCTTCTTTTGCCGTTCTAGCAAGTGCATTGTTTGCTCCTCCGACATATCCACCCATAAGGATATAACCTGTTGCTTGTCCTAAACCTCTAAAGACGGATGCCGCTATACTATCTGGTCCAAATGCTGAATATTTAGCAATATCTCTATCATAATATACCCAATCGAATAATTCTCTGGATAAATCTCTCTTTTGGAAATTAATAATTGCTTCACTGGCTTTTGTATCAAATATTGCATCTATTGGCTTAGCAGCCCATGCTCCAAGTAATAATACAGCATCACCAATGTCTTCAAATGCTCCTACGAAACCTTCTCCAATTTTAGATGCTGCCATACCCAGAGTTCCAAATACTTTTTTCCATAATGGTGCATTATCATAGTCTTGATTATATTTGACTATTGCATCTACTCTAGTATTTATTTCTTTAATAGCATTATCTATTAAATCTATACATACCGCTGGCTTTTCTTTTACTGTTGCCAAAGATCCAATACTACTAACATATTGTGCTCCTCTTGCATTTTGAACTATGCTTACGGCACCAGATAAATCAGTTTCTGTTCCAGATAACTTTGCTTTACCTTTTTCTAGATAGTCTAAAACATTATTTATTTTTTTAGAATCATATTTTAGTTTAGCCATAATACACCTCTTTAATTATTATTATTATTATTATTATTTTGTTGTTGTTGATATGCCTGATACTCTGCCATTTGTGCATTATATACTTGTCTAGCTTCGGCTATTACTTGATCTGCAATTGCAATATATCCATCTTTTAATTTTGAAATTTCTTCACCTATTCCTGTTATAGAATATTGGAATGTATTTTCATCTATCGCTAGAGCTTTTTCTGTACAGTTTTCTCCTGCTATTACTACTAATGATCCACAAGCATCAAAATCTGCAACATATTGCTTAATTTGATTGCAACCATTTTCTATAGCACTAATATCAATAATTTGTGAAGTACTTGTTATTCCATATCCCATAAACATTCTCCTTTAATTTAATATATTCTTATTTATTTTAATTAAATCTTCTTCATTTACTTTTAATTTTATACTTATTTTAGTAATAATATTTTTATAAGATGTATCTTCTTTTATAACCGTTTTTTTACCACTATTAAAAACATGTATTTCATAAATATCTTCGTCTTTTATTCTATTCTCTTCAATTATACCATTATCTCCTATATATTCAGTAGTATTATTTTTATTTAATTTACACATTTTATTAAGTTTTTGTTTACTAATTTTATTATTAATGGTTTTTTTACCTTTTTTCACATCATAAAAGTAGTATCCTTTTTCATTTACAATATAGTCAATAAATGGAAAATCTCTATTGTAATACAATACATCTTCTATACTTCTATTAGTTGATACTATGAGTTTTGTCTTCTTATCTTTTATTTTATCTATTTTTAACATTGTACTCATAGATATTGCATCTTCTTCTCCAATTAAATCTTCAAATTTACAAATTGCCACCTTTTTCATATTTTTTCCCCCTATAATACTTATTTACTAAAGGAATATTTGTAATAAGTATTGCTAAGGATAATAAATATCCTCCTAGAATATCGCTTGGATAATGTACTCCTACATATATTCTACTTAATCCTATACATATAATTATTAACATTAATAGTACAGTTAATAATACTTTTAATATTTTATTTTTTATAAATTTGTTAACTAAATATATTAATAATCCATATAAACATATTGATATCATTGCATGTCCTGATGGAAATGAATATCCACCTTCACTTATTAATCTTAAATGACTTGGTCTTGGTCTACATATAATATGTTTTAATATTTGATTTGAACTTACTGTAATTATTGTATTAAATCCTACTAAAAACATATCTTTTTTCTTTGATAATAGAATCATTATTAATAAGGTAATTATTATTACAGGAATGGTATTACCAAATTGAGTAATTGTTTTCATAAATAAATCCATTCCAGTACTTCTTAAACTATATAAGAAGTTATAAATACTTTCATCAAAAGTTTTAGTATTATTTGTTAATACTAGTATCATTACTACTATAAATAATACTAATAATATTGAACTAATTATGTAATTTATTTTATTTTTCTTAGCCATTTAATGAATCTCTCACTTCTTGTTTATATACTTCTACTCCAGGTTGATTAAATGGTTCTATATCGAATAAATATCCAGAGAATGCTGCTGATAACATAAAGAAATAATATAGATTGGCAATATTTTCTAAGCTTACTTCATCTATTTCTATTTCTAAACATGGTACTCCTCCTTTATAATGAGCACGCATTACAGAATCTTCTACTATATTATTTATTGTATGTAAATCTTTACCATTATAATCAATATAATTATTTGATTCTAATACTTTTATAAATGTCTCAAATATAATATGATTTCCTTCTTGAATAAATTGTCCTAAAGAATGTAGATCTCTAGTACCAACAGTTGATACTGGGAAAATACCTTTATTGTCTTTTCCTTCTGTTTCTCCAAATAATTGTTTTAGCCATTCTGAAAAATATGACATGTTTTCTTCATATACTGAGTAATTTTCTATAGCTTTTCCACTTTTAAATAATACATTTCTTGTTACCGCATATTCATATGCTAAATCAACAAATCTTTTTCCATGGTAATATCCACTTATAATTTCATCTAAATCATAATTTAGTGCTAAAGGTAATAAATGAGCTGGTGTCATAAATGAATATCTTCCACCTATATTATCTGGAATAATAAATGATTTATATCCTTCTTCATTTACTTCTTCTCTTAATTTACCTTTTTCTTTATCAGTTGTTACTATAATATGATTCTTTAATTCTTCTTTTTCATATTTTCTTTTTAATAAATCTTTTAATACTTTATAGGTGATATTTGTTTCCATAGTAGTACCACTCTTACTTATAACATTTAAGCAAAAGTTTTTATTTTTTAAATAGTATGTTAACTCATCTAAATACTTACTAGATAGAGTTGTTCCTGCATAGATAACTTCGAATTTATCATCATTAAAATATCTTCTCATCATTTTATCAAATGCATAACTACCTAGAAATGATCCTCCTATACCTATTACTACTAAACAATCAAAATTATTTTTAATATTGTATGCAGTATTCTTTATATCTTCTACTATACTTTCATCTATTCGTTCAGTCCATCCGATCATATCACTGTTGTGGAATTTTTCTAATACTTCATCTTTTCTAGCAATTAGTTTATTGTATTCATTTTGATCTATGAAACTATTTACATATGTTTTAAAATCAAATCTTATCATTCTATCACTCTCCATTTTCTTAATTATAACACATTTTTATAATAAAAAAAGGACAATAGATTATTGTTTAAAATCTATTGTTCCATCACTATCAATATGTAATATTATTGTACCTTCTGGAGTATAGTATGTTTTTTTATAATCATCGTTTGCAAATTTAAGTCTTCTATTAATTGTATCAGATTGTTCTCTTGGATTAGTAATAACAGTATATTCTGGTTTTAAGTTATATATTACGTCTTGACTATTATTAAATGTTACATATCCATGATGAGATGCTTTATAAATATCTACATCCCCTATTTCTTTTGATAATTCAGACTCAACATTATGTCCAAAATAATTACCTATATCTGATGCAAAATAGATTTTTCTATTATTTATTTGTATCATTGTACATAAACTATTAGTATTTTCTATTCTTGATCTATTATAACCATCTATATTTTTAGAATTAATATAATTAATATTATATAATTTGATATTAAAGTTTCCTAACCTAAAGTTTTGACATATTTCATCTGAAACATCACATATTGCGATACCTCTTATTTCTGCTTGTCTTACCATTTGATGATATGTCATTAAATAACTTGAATTCTCATTTTGAGGATTCTTTATATAAATTGTATCTACTGGTATATTTCTTATTATTTTACTTAGTCCTCCCATATGATCCATATGAGCATGTGTAATAATTATAAAATCTAGTTTTTCTGCGCCTAAAGCTTTTAATTGTTTTAATATAAAACTAGCCTTATTATTATAACTTGCATCTATTAAACCAAAGTGTCCATCATCTTCAATAATAAAACTTTCTGTTGATGCTCCTACATTTAAGAAGTAAATATAATTATCTTTTGATAATTCTTCTTTCTTTTCTTCTTTTTCTAAAGTATCACTAAAATCTTTTTGTATTAATTCCTTATCTTCATTGGTATCTTCTTCAGGAAGAGTTTCTTCCTCTTCTTTACGAACAATTATTTCTTCTCCATCAATGTTTTCATCTGATAATAAAAATTCTTTTGACTCTTCTTTTAATTTTTCTTTTTCTGTTTTTACAGGAGCAGAAACTATTTTAGGTTCAAATAATGTTACTTGTTTACTAAGATACATTAACTCTTCTTCTTCAAGACAATCATTATAATTAGATAATTTATTTGAGTAATCTACTATTATTAATCCTATTGTACTTAATATTACTATTAATATTCCTACTATAGATAATCTTTTTGTATATTTATAAATATTTAATTTTTTCTTTTTCTTTTTTCTTAAATAAAGTAATATTACTATGAACACTACTAAAATTGGTACTCCTATTTGAAGTATCAATAATGCCTTTTTTAACAATAATAAATTTTGATATAAGCTGTCGTCATAGCAAATATTCATATTATTACTCCTTATTTTTTATTATTTCCTTCATATATAATTGCTTCATAAAGTAAGTCTACTAAATGATTTGTTGGTTCTAAATTATATTTTTTCATTAGTCTTTCGAATACATCTAAATCATATTCCATATCTAGATATTTAAATACTGATTCTTTTTTATTTTTTAAATCTTTTAAATAATCTAATGTATATGTTTCTTCAATTACTAATATTGGATAATCTTTTGCCCAATGTTTAAATTTTTCAATCATAAAGTATTCATTATTAACATATGTAAACATTTCTTTATCATATTGAATTAAACTGAGTAGATCTGGATTATCTATTAGTCTATCTTCTACTCTGTAATCAAATCTATCTTCTAATTTAATACCATTAAGTTTTAATGCACTTATTTGTGCAATTATCCCATCTTTTCTTCTTGTTGGGATTAATTCTATAATTATATATTTATCTTTTTGTGGATTCATAATATCACCAATTCCATTATAACATAAGAAAAGGAGATTTTAATAATCTCCTTTTGATATTACTTTTAGTTCAATTTCATGTATTTTACCATCATTAACTAAAGTTATTGTATTTCCATCTTTCCAAATTCCATCTAATGTCATAGATTCTTTTTTAGCTTTAGAAATATTAATATTATAAGTTGTATCCATATAAGTATATGTTACTTTGAATGAATCCCACGCTACTGGCATTCTTGGATCTAATCTTAACTTATCTCCTGATTTATGAATACCAATAATGTTTTCGACACCAACTCTATAGAACCAACCTGCTGAACCTGTATACCATGTCCATCCTCCCCTTGCTGGGAACGATTCAGATGAATAGATATCTGCTGCTATAACATATGGTTCAACTTTATATTTTTCTACTTCTTTATCTTTTCTAGTTCTATTAGCTGGATTAATCATTTGATAGTAACGATATGCTCTATCATAATATCCTGCTTTTATTAAAGCTAATATGTACCATGCAACTGCATGTGTATATTGTCCTCCATTTTCACGGATACCTTTTGGATAATTCATTATATATCCTGGATTATTAAGTGATTTAGAAAAAGGTGGAGTAAGAAGTTTAACAATCTTATTCTTATCATCTACTAAGTTTTCCTCTACTGAATTAATTATTTTTTGTACTCTATCTTTTGGTGCTACTTCACTTATTATTGAGAAACTTTGTGAAATTAAGTCAATCTTACATTCACTATTTTCATGAGATCCTAACTTATCTCCATTATCGAAGAATGCTCTTAAATAATATTCTCCATCCCATGTTTTCTTATTAAGATTTTCTTTTAATTTCTCATTAAAATCTAAATATTTATCATAATCTATTGTTACTTTAGATTTCTTTAAAGTTTTAATAAACATGTCAATTACTGTATATAGGAAGAATCCTAACCAAACTGATTCTCCTTTTCCTTTGATACCTATTCTATTCATTCCATCGTTCCAGTCGCCACCACCCATAAGTGGTATTTTGTGCTTTCCTAGAGAATTAATAGATAATTCTAAGGATTTAATACAGTGTTCTAGTAAGGTTGCTCCTGCTTCAGAATAATTAAATACTATTCCTTTTTCATTTTCATAGTCACTTAATTCTTCTCCAACTACAAATGGAATATGTTCATTTAATATTGCTTTATCTCCTGTAATATCAATATAGTAAGTTGTTGCATATACTAACCATAAGAAGTCATCTTTATATCTACTTCTTAATCCAAAATGGTTCTTTTCATGCCACCAGTGAAGTACATCTCCTGTTTCAAATTGATGTGCTGCATTAGTTAAGATTTGTTTTCTTGTATATGCTGGATTTACTATTGCAATATTCATAGCATCTTGTAATTGATCACGGAATCCAAAGGCTCCACTAACTTGATAGAATCCTGCTTTAGCATTAATTCTTGATGACATTGCTTGATATAAATACCAACCATTAATCATATAATCAAAACTATTATCTGGTGATTTAACTTGAATTACTCCTAAGATTTTTTCCCATCTTTCTTTAATGGCTTTTAATTCTTTCTTAGCATTTTGAATGTTAGTATATTTCTTAATTAACTCTTTATTTTCATTATCACTTAAACTACATCCAAGAACAAATACCATTGTTTTTTCTTCTTGTTCATCTAAATTTAGGTCAAATGAAATATTCTTTGTTAACATCTTTTCACATGTAGCTGAATCTATATGTTCAGATGATGACATAAATACATTAACGTCTCCGTAATTAATACTATATACATTACGCATCTTTAAGTAATTATCATCACCCATAAACTCTGTAAGTATATGACGAGATGTTTTTTCTTCAAAGTTTCCAAATGTTGGATTAATCCAGAATTCTACGTTAGTTTTAACTTTAATATTCTTTTTATTTTGAAGTTTCATTAAATAGATTTTTACATTATCTTCTGCTGCTACAAATTCGGTTACTTTATGTTTAAATCTATCTGTTTCACTTTCTAATATTGAGTATCCAAATCCATGTGTACATTTTTCTGGATCAAAGTTTTTACCATCAAATTTAAATCCTTCTGACTTATCATTTAATACTACATCATTTGTCCAAGAGGTAATCTTAAATTCTCCTGAATTATATGCATATGTATAACCACAACCATTATTTGTAATTATAGTACCAAAGTTCTTATTTGATATTACGTTACTCCATGGTGTAGGAGTATTTTTATTATAAATTACATATTCTCTTCCATTAGATTTAAATCCTCCATATCCATTATCGTATACTAACTTTTCATTGTTTTCTACTTTAATATTTTCTTCATTTGGATAAGTTGGATAATCACTAATCTTATTCTTTTGTTGCATCTCTTCTACTGCTTCTTTTAAGCTTATATGATTTTCTACAACAAATCTTATTCTTGGAACTACATCAAGTAAGCTCTTATCTTCTTTAGTAATATTATTACTATTTATAACAGTTACACTTCCAGGTGTATGGTAGAAACTATTTAATGTATACATTCTATATAATTCATTATCTATTTGTTTCTTAACAATTCTTTGAGCTTCTCCTGCTTCATTATTAATAATTATTACATCTACAAATATAGATTTATTTTTAAAGTATTCAAACGCTTTTAAGATATCATAGATAAAGCTCATATCTTCAATATCACTTAATTCTACAGTGATTATTGGTCTATCTCCTGATACTCCAAATTTCCATAATCCTGATTGGCCTAAAGCATTCTTTCTTAATAAATCCATTCTTTCATCATTAACAGATATTCTTGTAGTTTGATATAAGAAGTTTAACATAATGTTATAAGTTCTCATTTCTGCTCCAGTAATATTAAGTGTCTTAGTATCTATTACATTCATAAGAGTAGAAATCTTAAACTCTCTATCTAATACTGATTTAGAATCATAAGCTTCAATAATGTCATAGATTTGTTCTTTACTTCTACCAAATCCTACTAATAAATATACTGTCACTGAATCATTTGCAGGAACTATTATTCTATTTCTTAAAGACATTACTGGATCTAAGTTATCTCCTACATAATTAGTTAACTTAGAATTTAGTGCTTGAGCAGTACTAATATTATTATTTCTTCCAATAAATGAGCTTCTTTCTGTTTCATAGGAATATTTTTCTTCTGGATTTTCTATTATTAATCTAGTTAACATATAACTATTAACATTAGAATCTCCTCTACTCTTTCTCTTAGCAATTAAACTATTAGTTCTTTCATCATATTCTGTTGAAATAAACATATTATTAAATACTTTATGAGATATATCATCCATATTCTCTGAAAGAATCGGTTCAGTATAACTTGTTAATTCTATTTCTTTGTTAACACTTGATTCGTTTTTAAATGATATCTTTCTTATTTCAGCATGATGATTCTTACATACAACAATTTCTGTTTTAGTAGAAATATCTGTATCTCTTCTTAAGAATTTAATCTTATCAGCTGCGAATACTACTTCATATTTATCTGGTTTTATATTCATAGGAGCATATGTATTACTCCAAATATATTTAGTTTCCATATCTTTAATAAATAGGAATATACCATAATCTTGTTCTGTTACTTTACGATATCTATTTAATTGTTGTGTACGATATCTTGAGAAACTATTACCTCTATCATTCATGATAAGAGAATATTTCTTGTTAGATAGAACTGACATTTCTGGTAAGTATGAAATATATTCAAATGCTCTAATATCATTTTCAATTGTTTCTTTATTATAGTTATATTTCTTATAACCAGCCATCTTAAGATCAATACTAGCTTTAATTTGAACTTTCTCTTTAAGTAATAATTCAAATGTTTTTATATTAATATTTGAATGGAATAAGTTTTGAATAATACCTTTCTTTAGGTAATTAGTTAATCCAAGAAGACTCATTCCTTCATGGTGAGCAAAATATGATCTAACTATACCTTTATTATCATAATCATATGATTCATATAAACCATAGTCTCCATACATATCTAACTCTTTAAATTTATTAATATTTTCATAAACATCTTGTGGGAACATATCCATTACCATTAAAGATGAATATGGTGACAATACTAATCTATTTTCTTTTTCTTCTTTAGCTTTTAAATATGGAGTTGCGAATGCTTTATACTTATAATTTAGAGAATTATCTAATTCATTATAAGCTGATTCTGAAATACCCCAAGGTAGTTTTCGAGATACACTATTTACATATTCTTTTTGACATAAATGTACAAAGTTATATGTTTCATCTAAAAGTGTATTTTGATAATTCTTCATGAATAGTAATGGCATATAGTATTCGAATGCTGTTCCACTCCTGTCTCTTATACACATCTGACGCTGCCGACGATCT
>CALYOH010000016.1 GCA_945228905.1 uncultured Caryophanales bacterium | reverse complement strand
TTTATTTAATTTTATTATATTTTAAATTCTTATCAACAATAGAACTATTACTCCAAGCAGCCTCTATATTAATAGAACTATTAATTCCTGAATAACTAGAAAGAATAAGTTTTACATCATAAGACTTTTTATATACTTTTCCATTCTTTTTATCAACATCTATATTTATACTTGAAATACTATTATATCCACTACATATACTAGTATCCATTTTATGTGGTCTAGAAGCCTCTGGATAAATAACATCTATATCTTTTACTCCTATATCAGTTTCTTTTCCACAACCTAAGTAAGCAGTATATGAATAATTATCATTAAATTTAACAACTCTTACAAAAGTATTTTCAGTAGCACAAGATACTCCATCTACACTTATATCTTTAAATAATCCTTTATCAGATAACATACCAAATGTAACAAAGTTACAACCAGTACCTTCATTACCAAATAAATCTTCATCATATGCATCTACATATAATTTAGCACTATTTTCTAAAGCCTCTTGATAAGTTGTATATTTTTGAGTCTCTCCATTATTCCTTAACATTCTAATAGCAGGAACAGATAATACTACTATCATTCCAATAATTACAATAGCAACAATCAACTCAATTAATGTAAATCCTTTTCTATTCTTTTTCATATAAACACCTACTATATATAGTATTATAACATTAATAAATAAAAAAATGTAGAATTACTCTACATTTTTATTTACTTTTACTTTTTCCCCTTCAACTTTACGATTATTAGATCCTATCATACTCCAATCATCTGAATCATATATATGTCTTACTAATTGATCTTCTCTTTTTACATTACTTAATTCATGTCTAGTAAGCATTTCATATTTATGTCTAACATGTTTATTACTATATTCAGAACTATTAGTTAAATAAATAGTTAATGCAACTATAAAACCAATAACTCCTACAAACAATCTAACCTCATTATATTCTGATAAAAATATTGCTAATAATAAAGGAATAATAAAGAATAAACAAGAAAATATAAATAATTTAAATCTATTTAAAGGTACACTACCCATAGTAGAACCATTTCTACCATTAACAGCAACATAATGTAATAAATCTTTATCTTGATATGAATATAACCAAACTGGTAAATATGCACTAATCCATTGTTTACCTTTAAATTCTAAATTTTCTTCATCCCATCTAACTCCTCTATCATAATATTTAATTTCATCATTTAAAGCATATCTAGTAACATCTTTTAATTCTTTATTTACTTTATCTTCAATATGACCAATATTTAAATTTCTTTTTTCAGATGAATGTCCTGATAAATAATTGCCTTTATACTTAACACAATTATTAGTATCAAAAGGCATAATAGAATTAATAATATTATTAGTTCTACTAGTATTATCTTTATTTAAAATATCTAAATTAGTTTCAACAGTTAAATCATCAATTGTAATATCAAATTCTCTACTTAATTTATAAATATCATAGTCATAATGAGTTTCTCTTTCTTCTCTTTCTTCATCAAAATGTTTTACTTTCTTAGTAACTGTATAACTTCTAACTTCATGTTCTCCTACACCACTAAATTTACCATGTCCTTTAGCATCAACTAACATATATGGAAAGAATACTCCCAATACATTATTAGAATTAAATTCTTTTTTAAATTTACTATTTGCAAAGAATTTTCTTTTACCAACATATTTATTAATATTTTCAATAGCTTCTTCCTTACTAATTTTAAATGGTAAAACTACATCAGGAATTGCACCATTATCTATTTGATGATTAATAGATAGAACACTTCTACACCAGTGACATCTAGCATTAGTAGCTTCATTAGTATTAATAACAATTTCTGCTCCACAACCACCACATTTAATAGTAATCATATCTTCATCAGAAGTAATATCATCAGTACCACTACCTCTAACATCTTCTTCTAAATCTTTAGCTTCTTTAACATCATTTATTTCTTCTTTATCAAATAATGTTCCGCAATAATTACAAATTAATTTCTCTTTTTTAATATCATAAGTAATATCACTAGATCCACACTTAGGACATTTATTTTGACCATCTACTTTTTTATTATCAGTATCTATTACCTTCATATTTCCTCCTATTTGAAATAAATATATTTAAAACCTAAACTCTTATAAAAATCAGATGCTCCATAATAACCTAAAAGTCTAGGAAATATCAAATTATATACTTCATCTATTAAAAATAACCCACATATAATTAAACTTATAGCCACAAATTTTCTACTAGATTTAAACTTCTTACTAATTTTAACTAATATTGGTAATATTACATATATTAATAATAATCCACATAATCCAAATATTAACACACTTCTTAAACATACATATCCACCTATATTACCAAAATTTAATATTTCTTGGTTATAGTCCCAACATTTAGTCCATCCAAGTATTCCATATAATATATATCCAGAAAAGAACTCTAATATACCAGTAGAAATCATACTAATTAAAAATACAAGTAATGGTCTATCTTTAAATCTATATGTTAAGAAAAAAATTAATAATGATCCATATACATATATATTTATAAATGGTAAGAAATTACCTCCTCTCATATATACTTCAGTAAATCCACTATTTAAAAAATAAAATACTACTTCATAAGCCCATCCAAACATACCAGAACATACTATTAATAAAGAAAATATCCCAATAGTTTGATATTTATTTAAATGATTATCACTAATAAATTTATTTATCATATTATCACCATCTTAATTATAACAAAAAATAACTAAGTTCTACTTAGTTATTTTATTAATATTGTTATTTTTATTTACTTTTTCAATTTCTGGACGTCTTAGAATAACATCATATCCATTATATCTTAATTCATTATATATTTCTTGATATCTATTTCTAGATACAGAAACATAAATAGCTCCATCAATTCTAATCTTTTTACCAGTCATTAAATCCATTTCCATATTAATAGGTAAATCTGCTGGAACAAAGATCTTATCTCCAAGATAGCAAACAGTTAAAACTATCTTTTTAGAAGTAGTTTTATTTTCTACTTTCTCTTTAATCTTAATATATTTAGGAGTTAATGATTTATCTGAATAGAATGTTAAAGCAATTATTCTCTTTATATCAGTATCTAATACTTTACAATAATTTTTTCCTTTAACATTAATAACTCCTGTATTATCAATACCAAATCTATTTATTAGTTCAACTGAGATATATTGATTTTCTCCATCTACTAATACTTCAAATTCATTATCATTTACATGTTTCTTTTGAACAGTTTTATATTCTAATAAAACTCCACGATCATTATAACTCTTCTTAATTCGAGCTAAATCATCTTCTGTAACTTTTAACCATACAAACGAATCATATGCTTGAGCTTTACTAATAATACCAAATCTATCAGCAACTTCTTTTCTAATATATAAATCATTATTATCATTTAATAATTCTAATACAACAGTAAATAATCTAGTTGGTTTTAATTTATTAACTTTTTCAATCTGTTCAAATCTGGCTTCTAATGGATTATTTGTATTTAAAGAATTCTGTTCTATCTTTTTAATATCAGCTAAAGATACTCTTGTCCATTCTATTCCAGATCTATTAAATGCATATCCATGATCAACACCAAATGCTCTAGCAAGTCTTCTATCGATGAATAAATCATCTCCATCATCTAATACTCTAAAAGCTGATTTAACACTAGTCATTGTTTTAGGACCATTATTATTAATAACGAATCTAGTATCCTCTCTAGAAATTCTTTTAAAATTAGCAACAAGAGAAACCTTACTATTTTTAGTTCTCTCCTCTATTGATTTTACTTCTTCTAAAGTAACCTTAGTCCAAGACATACTTTCATATCTTAACCCGAATCCATATCCTACACCAAATTCTTTTGCTAAACTAGTTGCAATATATAAATTAACATCATCATCTAGTACTATAAATTCTGCCTGTTTCTTTGTATCAAATAATGGATGATATGTAGGCTCTAACATTACAGCATCATTTTTAGTTTGATCAATAATTAATTCGATATCAGAATGATTAACTCTAACCCACTGATCACCTTTAATTGTACTTGAACCATTACCTGTAATACCAAATCTATTAGCAATATTTCTTCTAATATAATAATCATGTCCATTAGTAAATACATCGAATCTAGCAACTCTTTGTTCTAAAGGCTTCTTTAATTCTTCTTTTAAACATCCGATTCTATCACTTAATACATCTAAGTCAACTGGCATCAAATCTACTAACTCATTAATTTTATCTAGTTCCATAAATGGATTCTTTATTAATCTACCATTAACTTTACTTAATACTGTATACATTGTTTGATTAAGTGTTAAATCGAAATATATCATAAAATATATATCTTTTTCTTTACTATAAAATAAACTTGTAACTACTACGTCATGTTTACTAAAATCTGGATACTCAAGAATAATTCTTTTTGTTGATTCAGCCGCCATATCATTCACCTCTATAATATTATCATACATAATAAATTATAATATATATTCAAAAAAAAATAAATACAAAATGAACATATTTTTAATCAAAAAGAACTCTCCAGATTGAAATTTTTGGACAAATATGGTATAATATGTTCGATATTGTTATTGAAGGAGAGGAATTAATATAAAATGATATCAAACAAATATAACATTGGAATCGAACGTGAAGGTTTGCGTACAACTAAGAACGGTCATCTAGCAAAAACTCCACACCCGGAAGTATTCGGTAACAGAAATACAAACGCATTCGTCACAACAGACTTCGGTGCAGCGCAACTAGAATTAAGAACGACTCCGTGCCCATCTACAAGGGAATGTTATGAGAAACTATTAAATGTTACAAATGTAGTGTTAGAAGAGCTTAGAAAAGCCGGAGAATACTTATGGCCATATAGTATGCCATGTATTCTACCTAGTATTGAAAACTTTAATTTCGGAGAATATGGAGATAATGTAAAAGAACATGAATATGAAATGTATCTATACAAAAAATACGGTTATGAAATGTACTGTATGTCTGGTATCCATTTAAATTTTTCAATTCATGAAAAATACTATAAAGAATTAAAGAAATCAAATAGTAATTTACCAGATTCTCTAGAAGATGGTTACTTTAAGATTTTAAGAAACTATCTTAAGAAAGTTTGGATGCTAATAGCACTTTTCGGAGCAACTCCAAAACAATATGGAAAAGAATATGAAGCAACATGCTCAATAAGAAATAGTAATAAACAAGGATTTAAAAACTTACATCTAGATTCAATCAACTATGAAAATAAGGATAAACATATAGAAAGTTTAAGAAAGAATATAAAAGAGGGAAATATAATATCAATTTCCGAACTTTATACACCAATTCGTATTAAAGGAAAATGGAAATATGATGTAGATGATTTAGCAAGTCATCCAATTAGCCATATAGAGGTCAGAGTATTAGACTTAGACCCATTTGATAAAACTGCTATTTCTCTAGAAGAAATAGATTTTATTACGGCTTTTTTATTCCACTGTTTATTATCAGATGAAAAAGACATATCTTTCGATTATCGTAAGGTAGCTGAAGAAGGAATTACTGAAGAACAAAGAAAAATATTAATAAAAGAAATAAATGAAATCCTAAAAACAGATAAAAAATATGAATTAGGATTTGAAAAGAATATTAAAAAAGTATTAAAAGAATTTAAACAAGGAATTACTCTATCAACTAAAGTAAATAAATTAGTTGAAGAAAAAGGTTTTGTTAATGGTTTAATGGATCTTGCTAAACAATATAACGAAGAAGCTAAAGAAGCTAAGTATACAGTTATAAATCTTGGTAAAAAGATGTATGACTCCCCTGCTGCTTTAGTAAGAGATGCTATATTAAGAGGTGTAGATTATAGAGTATTAGACCACCGTGAGAACAACTCAATTATTGAGTTTAAAAAGCATGGTAAAAAAGAATATATCGTAGGTGCAACACAAACAAGAAAAGATAATTATATTGTTCACTATTTAACAAACGATAAGTTTGAAGCAAAAGAAATTCTTCAAAAGAACAAATTAAAGACTCCTAAAGGTATTATGATAAGTAATAAGTTATCTGAAGAACAATTAGAAGACTTATATGAAAACTATGAAGAAAAAGCTATTGTTATTAAGCCTAGAACAACAAATGGAGGTGTTGGAATCACTGTATTTGCTACTCCTCCAACAAAAAGTCAATTCTTAAAGGCAGTTAACTACGCTTTTGAATTTGATAATGATGTATTAATAGAACAATACGTTCAAGGTGATGAATATCGTTTCTTAATAGTAAATGGTAAATGTATAAGTGTTGTTACTCGTAGAAGTGCTCAAGTAATTGGTGATGGTAGACATACCATTGAACAATTAATTGAGAAGAAGAATAAAGAAGAATGGCATGTTCTTTTAGATACAAAAATAAAAATAGATTCTCCACTTAGAACACATTTAACTAAGACTGGTAGAACATTAGAAGACATTCCTAAAAAAGGAGAAATTGTAAAACTAAGAAAGAACTCTAACTGTTCAACTGGTGGAGAAAGTATTTCTTTAACAGATAAAGTACCAGATAGATTTAAAAGAATTGCTGAAAAAGCTGCTAAAGCATTTGAATCATATGTATGTGGTGTAGATATTTTAATTAATGATTTAACTAAAGATGACTACTGTATACTAGAAACAAATGCTGATCCAGGATATGACATCAATCAATGGCCATATGAAGGTCCTGATGCTCATATAGGTATAGAAATCTTAAAAATGCTTGGTTTAATTACTGAGGAGGATGAAATGTATGAAGGCTAATAATAGCACAACAGGTTTCATGGAGAAATGTGTCCTAAATGGATATCCTCTATTAGAGCCATCAACAGTATGTGTCATAAAAGCAGCCATTAAACATGATTTAAAATATGACATCATAGATGAAGCAAAAAGTTTTATAAAAATTTATAATGAAGATAAAGAAGAATATATCTATCAAGCTACTAAAACTAGTAAAGATATATCTACTTATCCATTCGTTACAGATAATAAAGAATTAGTAAAAGATATCTTAAGAGAAAATAATTTTAATACTCCAAATGGTATTATTATAGAAAAAGGTATTACTAAAAGAGACCTAGATTATGTATTATTACCATTTATAGGTAAAAGTGTTGTTGTTAAACCCAACACAACAAATAAAGGTACAGGAATTACAGTATTTGAAAAACCTGTTAATGCAAAAGACTTAGTTGATGCAGTAAAAAATGCATTTAAACATGATAAAAGCGTTATTGTTGAGGAATTCAAAAAAGGATTAGAATATCGTTTCCTTGTTATAGGAGATGAATGTATCTGTGTACTTCATAGACGTGCCGCAAGTGTTGTTGGTGATGGTAAAACAAATATTGCAGAGTTAATTAGATTAAAGAATGAAGAACCATGGCATGGTCTTTCAGGACGTGTAATCACAATAGATGACAATCTAAAACAAACATTAAAGAAACAACATTATTCTTTAAAATCCATACCTGAAAAAGGAAAAAGAGTCTTTGTAAGAGATAATTCAAACTGTTCAACTGGTGGAGAAAGTATAGATTTAACAAAAGATGTACCAGATGAATTTAAAAGAGTTGCTATAAAAGCTGCTAAATTATTTGATGCTAAAATCTGTGGAGTTGACATTTTAATTGAAAACTTCAATAGATTTGAATATTCAATAGTTGAACTAAATGATAATCCTGGTATTGGAATATGTGAATGTCCATATGAAGGAAAAGGTCAACCTGTTGGAGAGGCTATTTTAAAACTCTTAGGATTTATTAAATAAAAAAAGAAACATTTTGAAGTGATATGATAAAAGTAAACAAGTAAAAATGAAGTGAACCCTAAATGATTCACAATAAAAAAGTAGACATTAGATGAAAAAACTAATGTCTTTTTGATTTTAATCTTGAAGTATTGTAAAATCGTATCCGCTCTTCTACAAGTTTTTGTATTCTTGTAAAGATGTGATATTATTGGAATTATAAATAGCTTTGTACTCATAAGATGTATATTGGAATCCTTGATCGCTATGTAGGATTAATCCAGATACATCTTTTCTTTTAGGTATTGCTTCGTTTAAAGTATCAATTACTAATCGAATATTGTTGAATTTAGAAATTTTATAGTCTACAACTTTTCTACATATAAATCTAATATTGTAGATAAATACATTCTTTTACTATTATAAATTATATATCTTATATATGTTACCCATATTTTGTTTGGTTCATTTGTATTAAGTCTTTTTTTGACTAAATTCGGTTTAACATTTTCTTCAATTCTCTTATAATTATTTGGTCTAATTCTTTTTATATACTCTGATTTTAAATAATATTTATTCATTGTTCTTTGTACTTTTTTGTGATTAAATATTCCACCATATTTAATCCTTATGCCTTCAGTTATCCTACGATATCCATATCATCAAATATTTCTTATATTATTAAATAATCATAATAATCTTTATCTTCAGCATTCCTATATTTATAATAAGTTCTTTTATTTATTTCTAATACAGCACACATGTTAGAAAGTTTATAAGTATTTATATATATTTATAAATGTTATTTTCTCTCTCATAGTGCCTTTAGGAAGGTTTAGTATTTTTTAATATTTCATATTATTCTTTATAATCAATATTTTATTCATTATATCTAATCCTTCTCTTGATTGTTTTATCCATTTGAAAATGGTTGATCTAGGAATACTATGTTCTTTGGATAATATTTCTAGAGATGCTTCATCATTGAAATATTTAGTAATTAATTCTAATTTTATACTTGAATTAAAATGTTTTCCTATAAATAAAATAGTACCTTCTTTCATGAGATACTATTTTACATCTACTTTTTTAAAGTGTATAAAATAGGTTTCATTTCATATGAATATACATTTAAATTAACTAAGATTGAAAGTAATAACTTTACACATTATTACTATCTAAATTATACCAGGGGAATATTCGATAAATATTCAAGTACATATATTACCATTTATTTATAATGATTTGGTATCATTCACCAATCATAATTATACAAGTATTATATTCAAACAACTAAAAAGTCTTTCTTTTGTCGTTTTTTATAGAATAATAACTAGTAAAACAAACTATCAATACAATTATTAGTATTATTATACTTATACTTGCATTTGTAGAAGGATTAATAAATAAATCATCTGTTATTATTACTCTTAAATTATATATAGTATTATCTTTTTCTCCTGTAACTTCTGTTACTCCTACTTTTAATGGAACAATAGTATTATTTTTTATTTCTAAAATAGATTTATCTTTTATAATCCAATCTATATCATTACCTATATTATTAAATATTTCATTTAACTCTTTTTTTGAAGATACTTTCAACTCAACGGATTTATTTTCTTCTAAGGCTAATTTATATGGATTATTTTGTGTTCCATCTCCTGATACAATAATACTATTATTATTCAAATAAAATGTAGGATGAACATTACCACCATTAGCAATCCAAGTTGTAAATATATCATAATTTGATTCATATATAAATGCTGAACTAATACCATTTTGATCATCTAAAGTCATTGTTGCTTCCTGCCATGAATCTGTTTTTAGCCATGAATTATCCTGGCAATCATGAGCAGTGCTCCATGAAGGATATTCATTTATATGTAACATACTTTTATTTAAGCATTCTTCTCTACTAGTTGTAGAACCTCCACCTGTTGCTAAAGCAAAATCACTAAGATAAACAATACCAACCTTGCCTTCCCAAATTGCTGTTCTTTCCACTTCATCGTTTGCTTCATCTCCAGCAATAGTCATATTTTTATGTCTCTCTTTTGACCTCTCCCAACTATATAAATCACCTGGTTTACACATTATATCTCCATATTTTTGTTCCACATAAGTACCTGTATCCCAAATAACAGTATCAACAAACTTTTTAGAGGTTTCTGTAAGTCCTGTACCTGTAAAATCACAGAGATTAGTCGCAGCATTATAATTAGGTTCAATACACATACCTTTTTTACTATTCCAGTATAAGCTATTATTAACTATTTCATTTTTTACAAATTCATATTGTCCACTAGCTAATTGTTTATATTGTTCTTCTTGATTATTATCATAGCCATTATTTAATAATCTATTCAAATCTGATTGTTCCCATTCACTTATACCAATTCCACCATTGATGCTTGGAGGAGTTGAATCAATAAAATAAAAACCAATGCTTTCTGCTCTCACTAATTTTATTTTTGTTTCTTTTTGTCCATGAGAATTAATATTATTCATTACCCCAATTATTCTCCAAAGAATTTTATCTCCTTTAGAATGAACTTTCTCACAACCAGTATTTAAATAATTAGGATTATCTCCATAAAATTTATTAGAAATACATTCTTCATATGAAGAATAATATCTATACTTATTCCTGCTTTGAATTCCTTTATAAATATCTGTTTTGTATACATCACCAATATCTACATAGTTATTTGGATTAACACCAATATATCTTAAATTATTATCTAATGTCCCGTCATATGCCAATCCTGTATTACCAATTGCATTAATACTTGTTTTATCAGCATTATTATCACTTGCTATTTTTTCTATATATTGTACTGCTGTTAAATTTTTAGCACTAACAAATAATGGTAAATTCATTAAAAGAAGCACTAAAGAAAACATATATTTTTTCATATAAATCACCCAACACAATTATTTAGTACATTACACTACTACACCTTAATTATATAAGCATATATAAACAAACTCAATCAATTGTATGTTTAAAACTGTAAAATAAGTAAAAAAACATTATAAAAAAAAGTGACACTGTCTCACGACAGTGTCTTCAGGGGGATGTTCAATACATATGTATCCATCCCTAAAGTCTTTTATTTACAAGCACTTATTAGCATTCACTAGCACACACAAACCTCACTTTTTATGCCTCGTCCACTAAAAGTTCCCTTATTTATCCTTTGAAATTAATTATTTGAATACTTTAATTCTGCCTGTCTAATTACTTGTTCAACTGCACCTTCACGCTTAATTGGTGGATAGTTATATTTAATTAAAAGTCTTCTAATATTAACTCTTATTCTTGCTCTTGCATCTTCTCTTTTGAATGCATCCAAAGTAAGATTCTCATTAATAGTATCTACCAATTCTTTTGCAATTTGAACTAGTGTTTCATCTTGCATTAACTCTTTAATTTCAGGATCAGCACCTAAAGCATCGAAGAATGCTTTTTCTTCTGGAGATAAGTCATACTCATTTCCTTTTTCTAGTTCTTCTTCGATTTCTTTCTTTAAACCAATCATTTCTTCAATGATTCTTTCAATATCTGCTACATCAGTTCTCTCATTATAAGCATCAACTAGTTTATTAAATTTAGTTGAGAACTTTTCTTGTAATGTTAAATTGATTTTACCGATTTCACTAATAGTTGATTTAATAGCTCTAGATAGCACTTCAGCAATTACATTTTTATCTTTCATGCTTCTTAACTTAGTTAACATTGCATCACTTAATAGTTCAAGACTATTACCTCTAGATAACTCTCCTAAATTAATTAGCTCATCATCTTGAATGGATTCTTCAAGCATTCTTCCAACAGTCTTATTGATTTCTGATACATCAAGTTTATTATCATTCGTGATTTTTGAAATAAATGATCTAACAGAAATAACAAATAGTGCTTTATCTTTATATTGTTTCTCTAATATACCATTACATAGTGTATATAAATTTTTAGTATCCAAACTATGCTTCATGAATCGTTTCTTTTTATCTTCTGAACTTAATACTAAGTTAGCACCATCTTTAATAAGATTATACTTACCAGTATTATCTAAACTGTTAAAGTTAGAATAATCAAATCCATTTAGTATATTATCTATTATTTCAATTTTATCTTTAATTGCATTTACTAATTCTTCATTATCTACTACTTGTTTTTGGTCACGAGTTGTATATGTCTTTAATGCATCTAATAACCATGCTTTAAGTCCTATATAATCTACAATTAAACCAGCTGGCTTATCTTTATAAACGCGATTAACTCTCGCAATTGCTTGCATTAGATTATGAGCTTTCATAGGTTTATCTACATACATAACTCCAAGTCTAGGTACATCAAATCCTGTAAGCCACATATCTACTACAATAGCAATTTTAAATTTCTCATTAGGGTCATTAGCTTCATTTTTAAATCTAATTTCTAATTCCTTTTTATCATTCTTTGTACCGATTGCTTTTTGCATTTCTTCAGAATCTTTATTTGAAGGAGTAATAATCATATTAACTACATCTTCATAATCTGGTCTTAATTCTATAAACTTCTTATACATTGTATAAGCTGCTTTTCTAGAATAAGCTACTACCATTGCATGATCAGCAACCATGTCTTTTCTTTCTTCATAATGATTAATAATGTCTTTAACTATTAACTCTAATCTATCTGGGTCTTCAATAACCTGTGATATATTAGCCATCATTTGTTTAGACTTACGAATTGCATATTCATCTGCTGCTCCTGTTTCTTCCACAAACTTATAATAGTTATCTATTTCATCTAATATCTTTTGATTTAAACCAACTCTAGCCATTCTAGATTCATACATAATTGGCACTGTAGAACCATCCATTATTGCTTGAGTCATATCATATGTATCAATTACATCTCCAAATATAGAAGATGTTGATTTGTCTTTAGTTTCTACTGGTGTACCTGTGAATCCAATATAAATTGCATTAGGTAATGCATTGTGTAAATACTTCGCAGTACCAAATGTTTCTTCTGCTTCATTAGTTTCGTAATTAATTTTCATAGTTGCTTCTAATCCATAGTGACTTCTATGGGCTTCATCTACTAAAACTAATATGTCATCTCTGTCACTAAATAGTCCTGTTTCTTCTTCAAACTTTTGAAGTGTTGTGAAGAATATACCTCCAGCAACTCTATCTTTTAACATTTCATCAAGAGCAGCTCTTGAATCTGCTTGTCTAGGTTTTTGTTTTAAATAATAGTCACATTTAGCAAATGTTTCATATAACTGATTATCTAAATCATTTCTATCGGTTACTACCACAATAGTGGGATTATTCAATAGTTTAATCATATTACCAGAATAGAATACCATACTAAATGATTTACCAGAACCTTGTGTATGCCATAAAATACCAGCTTTACCTGTTTGTTTTCCTCTGGTAACTGTGGAAAGAATTGCTTTCTTAACTCCAAAGTATTGATGATATTGTGCAAGAATTTTTCTATCATCACTAAATAATATAAAGTTTTGAATTATATCTAATAATCTATCTTTTCTAAACATACCTCTAAATAATGTTTCGTGTGTAGGCATGTTTTCATAAACTTCATCAGTATCTTCAATTTTCTTCCAATCACTAAATCTAGAATATGGACTAGTAATAGTACCAGCTTTAGCAGTAACACCATCACTAATAACTAAGAACTGATTATATTTAAATAAAGAAGGTATATATACATTTCTATAACCAGTTAATTGAGTATATGCATCTTCTAATTTTACATCTTCATTAGTAGCTGTTTTAAGTTCAACTACAACTAGTGGAATACCATTTACGAATATAATAATATCTGGTCTTTTTGTATCAAACTCAACAATAGTAAATTGTTGAATTGCTTGGAAGTGATTATTATTTATATTATCAAAATCAACTAATTTTACATTCTTATATTGATAACCAGTACTAGTTTTTATTTGAACAGGAACACCCTCTAATAAATATCTAGTGAAGATTTTATTATCTTCAACTGGATTACCATGTGATAATGACTTGATAGTTTTTATTGCTTCTTGAATCTGAGAATCGTTAAAATCCTTATTAATATTTGATAAATCATCAAATAAATTATTATCCATAAATACACTTTGATAGTCTCTATCAATATCATATCCATTTAATCTATCATATCCTAGTTCTTCAAATATGCTTAATGTGGCATCTTCTAATTGTTCTTCATTAAACATCTAAATCACTTCCTTATCAATGCTTTTTTATTCTTTTTCGATTGCTTTCAATTTCAAATATTGCTTTTTCCATGCCCTAGAAGGTCTTTTACAAATACAGTCTTTACTAGCAAAAGCACAAATGTTTTCTAATCCATTATTTGAACAAATATCTGGATTTCTTTGTCTACAACCAAAGGTTTGATCTTCTTTGTCTTCTTTATTCAATTTTTCATTAAAATCTATTTTTAAAGTACTATGCTTATTCATTTTTATCCTCTAAATCAATATTTGAACAATCTAATTCACCTGTAAGAATCTTTGGAATAATCGAAGAACATAATTCTTCAAGCCTTCTGGTTTCTTTCCTTCTTTGAATCATTAAATCAAGTAACGGTTCCATAATTTCTTTCATTTTACTATAATCTTCTTTAGATGGTATTAAAACTTCAGCATTTTCTAAATCACCACGTTTAATATGGCCCATTGTAGTTGCTTTATCTGACGCTATTTTTGCAAATTCTTTTAGATGATAAGCAGTCCAAGAATAATAAAACCACTTATCAAAATTATCTGATGTTACTTTAAATAAATGTTGATTTAATCCACAATCTTCATCTGACCAAATATCCACCAATAATGAACCAGACCATGAAAATACAACGTCCCCATCCTTAATTATATAATCTTTATCAATGTTAGCAGAACACAACTCACTGTCTTCATCACACATTCTTTGACGCAATTCTTTAATCTTTAGAACAGGTAAAGACTCCTCTTTTTCTTTCGGACGATGTTTTTGCATAGGCAAACCATTCAAATATTTAGCTATTTCAGTCAAATTACTAGTTGTCCATCCTTCAGGTAATTCACTAGATTCCTTTACCTTTATTCTCTTTAAATCGTGTATTAACTTCTTTTCTTTTATAAGTGAATCATTCATTGTTTTATCTAAATAAGAAATTATATTATTATATTTATTTTCAAAATCCTCATTACTTTCACTAGTGTTCCCATTATCAATATATTTACCAGGCAATAGATTATAGTTTTTCTTTCTGATATCTTCTATATTAGCTATTTTACAAATACCCTCTATGTCTTTATAATCTAAATCATTTTGATAACAGTGATAAATATTAGCAATTTCTGATATTTCTTCTTTAGATAACTCTCTTAATTTTCGATTTACTAAAGTTCCCATCTTAGATGCATTAATGAAAAGCGTTTGACCTTTTCTTTTCTTGTTTCTATTAATAATCCAGATTGCGCATGGAATAGTAACTGTATAGAAAAGATTTGATGGCATTACTATTATACAATCTACTAAATCTGCTTCAACAATCTTCTCTCTAATTTTTCCTTCTTCATAGCCAACATCTAAAGAGCCTTTAGCTAAAATACATGCCATTTTTCCATTTTGAGACAACTTAGATATCATATGTTGTAGCCAAGCAAAGTTTGCATTATTCTTTGGTGCTAAACCATACTTCCATCTTGGATCGTTTTCTACTTTATCTCTGTCCCATTCTAGATTAAATGGTGGATTTGCTAATATAAAGTCTGCTTTTAAGTCTTTATGTAAATCTTCAGTAAATGTATCAGCTGCATATTTTCCTAAATCTCCATACATGGATCTAATTGCTAAATTCATTTTTGCTAGTCTCCATGTAGTAGGATTTTTCTCTTGACCAAATATACCTACATCATACATACTACCTTGATTTTCTTCTACAAACTTCATTGATTGAACGAACATACCACCAGAACCACAAGCAGGGTCATAAACTTTTCCTTTAAATGGTTCAATACATTCAACCATAGTTCTAACTAAACATGCTGGAGTATAGAATTCTCCACCTTTTTGTAATTCGTTTTTTGCAAATTGTCCTAAGAAGTATTCATAAATTCTTCCTAATAAGTCTTTCTCTTTTGCTTCTTTAGTACCCACTTTAATATTTGTGAATAAATCTAATAATTCTCCTAGATTAACATTTCTCATGGTAGGAGAATTATAATTCTTAGGTAATACATTCTTTAATGAAGTATTTTCTTTTTCAATTAGTGTTAGTGCATCATCAATTATTTCTCCTATATTAGTATCTTTAGAATGTTCTACTAGATATTCCCATCTAGCATTTTTAGGTACATAGAATATATTTTCAGCAGTATAACAGTCTCTTTCTTCTTCAAGTCCTGCACCTTCTTCAACTAATTCTTTATACTTTTCTTCAAATGAATCTGAAATATACTTTAAAAATATTAATCCTAGTACTATAAATTTATAATCTGAAACGGATACAGCACCTCTCATTTTATCTGCTGCTGCCCATAATTTATCTTCTAATTTCTTTAATTCTTGTTCAGTCATAATACACCCTCCAAATATTTACATATCTACTGAACATTATAGCATCATTTTGTTGATATTACTATACCTAGAGTTCCCTATAACACAACGGATACAAGATTATAACCACATTTGAAACCACTGTCATCGACCTAAATCAAATTGACAATATGACATACCATGTTAATAAAATAGACAAAATAAAATGCAATTTACAACATATTTTTATATTGTAAACTGCATTATGTTTAATTTAAATTATCTAATTGAGAAACTATATCATACAAATCACTTTTAAAGAAATGTGAGTATGTATTTAATGTTTCATCTATTTTTGTATGACCTAAATATTTGGCGACTAAGGTAATATTTGCTCCTTTACTTATCAGAAGCGAAGCACAACTGTGTCTGAAATCATGAATTCTTATTTGCTTAACTTTGGCTAATTCACAATTTTTATTTTTCCTTAATCTTATTCTATCTGGACTAATTGGTTCAAATGATCCGAGTATAAACCAACTTTCTTTAAATCCATATATCTTTTCTTGTTGTTCTTTTAATAATTTTAAATCTTTTACTAATATTTCTGAAATCGGTATTGTTCTTACACTACTTCTAGTCTTAGGTGTAGTAACTAAATATTTACTTTCTCCTAAATAGTTTTTTACTACATTACTATTTATTTTCAATTCTCTTTTATCAAAATCAATGTGTTTCCAAGTAAGTGCTAATAATTCACCAATACGAGTTCCACAATAATAAAGAATCTCAAATGCCACTTTAAATAGAATATCATCTTCAACACTTATAAACTTTTGAAACTCTTCATAAGTAAAGAATAACATTTCTTTTATATCCACTTGATTAGGATTCTTAAATGGTACAATTTTAGGATAAACTTGACTGAAATTAATTCCATACCATTTAGTAGCATAATTAAATAATATCTTTAATAACTTTTGAGTATTATTTCTAGTTGTATCACTTATATTATAATTCTGCATTTCTTTTCTCCACATACTATAATGTGTAGAATTGAAATCACTAATCCTAAGTCTCTCTATTGATTTTAAATATTTAAATCTTTCATGATAAGAACGAAGGGTGTTCATTTTTACTTTATCATTTTGATAATCAACAAAGTTGTTATATAAATCTTTAATTGTCATATCATAACAATCCAACTTACCATGTTGTAGTAGAAATCTCTTTTCTTCATCTTCTGCTTCTCTTTTTGTTCTAAATTTCTTTGAAGTATAATGTTTCATATCACCTTGTAAAGTTCTATAATGTATTTCGAACACCCATTTACAACCCTTTTTAGTTGCTTCGTTTGTATTTCTTACACTCATCTTATCGCTGTAATTATTCCTTTTCCTTTAGTACTAACATTTAATACAGTATTAACATCTATACCTAAGTAATCTAGTAAAATCATTGTTGGAACTACCTTGCATTTTGCTGTTGGTAACCTCTTTCCAGATTCTTTTATCTTATCTTCTACTTCTCGTCTAATATCCATAGCTGATTTTCTAGAACAATTACATAGTTTTTGAATGTCTTCTGTATTAAGCCACACTTTATCAATTAGACTACATACATATTTATAATCCATTTTTAATCCTCCTCATAAACTTTACAATATAAACAAAACTACCTTAACGTGTGATTTTAACACATAATAATTTTATTTACAAATTTGTTTAATCTAAGTCAAATTCTGCCAAAATGTCCTGACTTACAGCACCATTGCCTTCGTTTTTATCAAGATTAAATATATCTTTTTCTTTTTTACTCAATTTATTATTAATACTATCTAAATTATTATCAATGTCTTTAAGCTTTCCCATAATGATATTACTATTACCAATATAAGCTTGATTATCTAGTAATAATTTTTCATTCTCTTTTCTTGCTTCTTCTAACGCTTGTTTTGAGTCTTCTTCATAATCTGGAATAGTATCATAAACATACCAATGATCATATTCACAATTTACTTTCACAGGAGCATTCATAATACTTCCATTTAAGTTTTTAAATATTTGAAAGTATAGTTGAGATAAAGACACATCTACTTGATCATTTATTAATAGAATAATATTATCCGATAAGTTATAAACAATATCAGGAATATTATTTTCTGCATTGTATTGATAATTTTTAATCGACTCATATGTTGTAATAACAGGAATTGGCTTTCCGCTAGATAATAAACTGCTAGATTGATTTTTTAAAAATGAATAAATTTCATTAGCAATTGTATTTCTATTGTTAACATATTTCCTACCATCAAACAATTTCATCTTAGACATCTCATCAACTACAATTAAATCAATTCCTCGTCCCGTAGTATTTTTAAATTGATTATCATAAGCACATAATACTTTTAATAATGAAAAATGTGTACTCATGTAATAATCACTTTCATCTGCTACAATTATGTTGCTTAATAAGTTCTCTTTGAAATCATAATATACTTTAGCATATTCATTATTTCTAATATCATATGAAGTATTTAATCTAAGCTTGGTAAATATTTTCTTACTACACGAATGACGTATTAATAATCTTTTATAAACATCCATCTTAGTTGCACCGATTGATAAATACAATACATTTTTATTTTTACAGATTACATTATAAGCAATGTTTAAACATAGCATATTTTTTTGTTGTGCATTACTACCAACAATAGTTGTAATAGTTCCTGCAATTAATCCTTTCAAATAATTATCTATAGAATAATATCCAGTTAAGATTTCTTCGTTATTTTCAATTACTACTTCAAGATCATCAAAAGTTGTATCTTCTTTTATATCAATATCTTCTGGATATCTATTATAAACAAAATCTATAGTTTCTTTATCATAATTACTATCCACTATATTTTGATATGCTATCTTCTTCATAACTTCAATTAACATTCTTTTTCTTTCACCTATAAACTCATTAATTTTGTCAATAAGCTCATTTGATTCATAATTACACCCCACATCATTAATATCAAAATCAGAATCAATTTCATTAATGATATTACTTAAGTCAAATGTATTTAATAATTCTATTTGGTCTAAAATCTTGGTGCATAATTTTCTTTCTTTATTAGTCAGAACATTTGCAGTTAATAAATAGTAAATACTATTCACCAAATCATTGTTATTAGAATATGACTTAATAATTCGTACTAATTCTATATCCATTTATACCTCCTTTTTCAAGCTCTTATATAACAACTTGATTTGTTAATATATAATAGTTTTAACTGACTATTTGAACTTTAGATTTTATTTTATGAACTTTACATTTGATAATATAGTAAATTCAAAGGATCAGATATGTATATATGTAATTTAATGTCAACATTCTTTCCTACATCTTCTTTTGAAAACTCATAATTTAAATCATAGTTTTCATCATAGTCAAATTCGTGTTTCTCTACAAATTCTTCAGTCTCATTATAAGAAAATTCTTCCTCAATCCTAAATACATTGCAGAGAGTAAATCCACATTCAATATAGTTTATAAACATTTTTCTTATTTTCAACTTGTTTGGTATACCTTTGAATGAGTTTAATTTATAGCTTACACTATACCCTTGATTATTATTCTTTCGACCTTCATACTTAATATCGTTTTCATAACTTTCAGAAGTAATAATCATTTCATTATAAACATAACTTGGATTGCGTATTAAGTTCCCTTTAGCTATAAAGACATCTCTTGCAATAAAGAATGAGGTAACATATTTCATAGCTTGATTAAATCTAATTTTGAAAGCATATCTAGATAATGTGTTAGAATATCTTCTGCACTGTTTAATTACACTTCCAAAGTTGTGAAATGAATAGTTGAATTCCATATTATTCATTTCTAATTGTTCAATCTGAAATATAGATAAGAACATATGAGAAAAATTAATATCTCTTGCACCATACTTATCATTTCTAAATGAATCAGTAGTCTCTAGAAATAATTCTTTCTCAACTAAGGATTTTAATGTTTCAATATATCTATCATAAACATTTTTAGTAACATGAACTTTACTATAATCCTTTTTACATTTTCTGTAATAACCATCTAACTCTTGAATAGATATTTTACAGTTATTACCATATCGAAGAAATTTATCAAATAGCATATTAGCAACATAGATTTCAATGTTGCTGAAATACAATCTACTAGATAACTTATCTTCAATTTCTTCTTTAATATCACTATCTAAATCATCAAACTTGGATCTCACACCATTAACTATTAATAATTCATCTGGTATTTTTACTCGAAGCCCAATAGTATATCCACGTCCTTTCTTTTGATTAACTAGATATTGATTATTATTGATTTCTACACAAGTAAATCCACCATCTCTATTCAGTGAATATAAATCACATAATAGATTATCATGAACAGTAATTATTTCCCCTGTAGTAAATCTATTTCTTATTTTTGTCATTACTATCAATAACATCCTTTCTTATTTCTTTCTTTTACTGCAACATAGCATCTTTTACATAGTGATTTAGTATCAAAATCTTTAGATTCACCACAACATCTACATTTTGAAAATTTCCTATTTGGATTTTCAAGATAGATTTGATGACATCTTTCACAATTCTTATAATCACTAGGTTCTGGTAGTGGACTTCCACAACTCCAACAATAGTAATATTTCATATTTCCCCTCCTTTCAATACCAACTTTACTCTTGATTTTTAACTAAATATATAATAGAATAGTGGTAAAAAGTGGTAGGTGGAATTATGATAAAGTATAGAGAATTTAATGGACTAAATGACAACTATGATTCAGAGTCAGTTATTTTAAAGAGATACTCATTTATTAAAAACGGAGATAAATCATCCTTATATGATTGTTTATTTAATAGTTTCGATGTATTCCAAAGTATTTGTGACCTAGGGAAAGAATTATTTGAAGAGTATCTTAGATTAAATAATTGCACAAAAAATGAAATATATAAAAATAGAATAACTTGGGATGCTATATTTAATTTCTTTGATACCGATATAGGTGCAAAGACAGAAATTGTTAATAATTGGATCAGTGAAAATGGATTACCTTATTCAATAAAGGTAGACATAAAAGATCAAAAGTTATTTATAATAGAGGACTCTTTAACTTGCTATTTATATTCACAATTACATAAGCGATTAATTCTTTGGAAAAAAGAAAAGGATGATTATACTGATCCAAATCGAAAGCCAAGTCCTAAATATAATATAGAATTATATGTTTCGTTATTAAGAATTGATATCGGTCAACAAATTAAGAAATTACTAAGAGGAAGTAAATATAACAAGGGAGTAATGGATATATTACTTGATGATAATAACAATGAAGATGAAATATATAAGAAACTAGATATGCTAGTATATAGAAATGGTAATTATTCTGAATTAATAGACGATAATATTATTTTCTTCATAAGAACAGCGCTTATATCAAATATCATAGATAGATTTAATGATAAATATTCAATTGATAGTGGTGAATATATTTTAAGCAAGCAAATTCCTGTGTATAACTCAACCACCAAAGAATATAGATTTTATGAAACTGCAGTATCACTAATGGGAATCGCTTGGAATAGATTGCTACAAATACTAAGTACTACAGAATATGGTTATACAAGAGTTCCTTGTAGGAATGAGGAATGTAATAATTATTTTGTTAAAGTTGGAAAGAATCAATTCTGTGAAACATGTATAGATAACGGAACTGCACGTAAAATAATATATAGAGAGTACAACAAAAAAAGGAAAAAGCAAACTACTTCTTCCCCTCAAACAACTTAATCCAATTATATACTGTTGTTCTACTCTTTACATTGAGTAATCTCTGCATTTCACATAAAGTTATCTCTTTGTTTTTCCATTTACAATAGTATTTAAGAAATTTAGGGTCATTTTCCAATGACTCTTTTGTTTTCTCTCTACGCCCAAACTTTACTCCACGAGCCAAAGCATCATCAATACCTAAACGACATTGAAATCGTTTATTCTTTAAATCGAATGTTGCAAACTGCCCCATTATGCCAATCAACAGTTCACTAACTGGATCTAATACATCATTTCTACAATCAATAGTAAACCCTGATACCTTAAGACATATTTTTAATTTTTCCATATCCTTAGTTAAATTATATATATCAAGATTATTTCTTGCCAAACGTGTAAAATCAGTTGAAATTAAAATACTTCCTGGATTTTCTTCTAGCTTTCTCATTAATTTATCATATTCAGGTCTTTCATCCCTAGTTTTTCCTCCTGATATGTACTCAATATAAATATTTTCTCTTTTAACTCCTAATTTAACCAATTCATTAATTTCATAAATTGCATCCTGATGTTGAGTCGAACATCTTGCATACCCAAACATAATACTTTCTTCCATTTTTCATTTTTTACCAAATGACCATTTAAACTATCTATACAATTAATTGAACATTTTACCAATTATTTACTTATTAAATCCAATAAATTGTATATAAAATTCTATGAACAATCAAACTATACTTTAAATGAACACATAATTATAAAAGAAATACAGATATAAATCTGACTTCTTTTGTTAATTAATCTTCTTTGGGTTTACTTGATAGGAATGTGACTTTTTCAGCAATTAATTGTAATTCTGAGGTGCTATCAATTCTTTGTATTCTACCTTTTACGCCTACGATATCACCTTTATGACAGTATTCACTAATATTCATTGCTATGTTATCAAAAGCATAACAATCAATAAAGTCTGTATCATATACACCTTCTGAATTTTTGAAACTTCTTGGAATAGCTAAAGAAATTACTGCATACTTTTTATTTTCTTGTGATATATCTTTTTCTTTATTCTTTTCAATTGTTATATCATGAGTCAATCTTCCTACCAAAATCATTTGGTTTAGCACTATTTCTCTCCTTTCTTTTATTTTAGATAGATCCACAAACCTACCTTGATTTGAAATGTTACCAAATAATAACAAATAATGGAAGATATAATTACCAACTACATCTTTAGTTAACACATTTGCACACACTGTAAACGTTTAATCTTTAAAGAAAACACCCACACACCATCTAAATCAAAAATAACAACATATGATACAAATTAGTTTTTAATCCACAAAAAAGGAAGTATTGCTACTCCTTTTTCTTATTTTTCTTCATTGCATTATACATTGCTTGTTCTTTAGGTGTCATATTCATATAAGTCATAGTATCATTAATATCTTGCAATGTGTCACCTACATCTTTAAGACTAGCAGTAAATTCTTCTGGATTTATACCTCTACTCTTTAAAAAGGCAAATCCCAAAACAAGCAAGAATACAAATCCAATAAACAATACTACATAAATTGCCATTTCCATTTCTCCTGTAGCTGCTAATACTACAAAAACTATTATTGCCATTATTATACTACTACTTAATATTTCCATAATAGCATCTTTATAATACTTCATTTTAATCCTCCCTATAATCCTGTTTCTATTATTTCAACCATATTAGAATCTCTTACTGTAAGTACATGTTCAAAATTATTATCAATAACATGTCTATATTTTTCTTTTATATTTTTATCATTCATTTCCTCATCAGCTGGTTTTAATGCTGCACTAATAACTACTACTGCTGTATTATTATTTTCTGATACATCTCTTAATTTAATAAGTATATCTTCTAGATCTGAAACATTTTTATAAAACCTATTATCTAAATAGTCAATTATCAAGACAACCGGTTTATCTTTATTTGCAATATCAATTATTTCATCAATAGTAGATATATCATCAATAAAATAGTTTTCATCAATAACATTGCATCCAAATCCCCAGTTATGCTCATCCCATATTCTTAATGCTTCTTCCTTAGTTTGATATAAACTAATGTATCTAACTGATTGTTTTCCTTTTAATGAATTATTAGCTAATGCTAAAGTCCATAATGTTTTATGATAATCCATTGTAGGACCAATCATAATAGGTTTTCCCACTTTTAGATAGCTATCTAATTTATTCATTGATTTGCCACTGCATATAATAACTTTCATAATATTTCACCTCCACTTTAACATTTTTATGATTGAATAATATAAGGTTTTATTTCAACCATATTTGCGTCTCTTAAAGAAAGCATATTAGAAAAATATAATCCCATGTCTTTCATATGTTTTACAGCAAAATCAGGCCAAATACCTGACATCACAACTATTGATATATTATATTTTAGAGATGTCATATAAAATTCTTCTAACATTTTTCTAAAATCATCGTAATTATCTACAAAATTAAATCTTTTATCGATACAATCAATTAATACAACTCTTGGTTTTTCATTTTTAAGTATTTCAAATATATCTTTAACATTCGATACTTTTACAAAAAAATTATCAATCAATTCCATTGAACTAAATTTCCAATGATATTCATCCAATATTGCTTTAGTATCTTCGATAGTATCATATAAACTTATATATTTTACTATCTTACCATCATTTATCAAACTATTAGCTAGTGACAATCCCCATAATGTTTTATGATAATCCATAGTAGGAGCTAGCATCAATGGTCTTCCAACACCAATATATTCTTTTAACTTATTTAATTCTATTGAATTATCTATTATTGGTTCATAATCTTGCTTAAACCAACTAGGTACTTTTCCCATCTTTATATTTTCCTCCATAATAATTTTTAATAAATATCTATTAGTTCCTTATAATTAGGATATTTTTCTATCACACAATCAACAAAACCTTTTAATTCTTCATTAAAAACTGGATAACAATAATATAAAGTTTTAGATTCTAATATCAAATTATCATCTTTAGTATAATTACTTTGTTTATTACCAACTGCTTTATATTGTTCTTCAGTAATAGCGGGTTTCCATGAACTATTATCTGAGAATTTAAGTTCATCTAAATCCTCAATTGTTTTTAAATAA
>CALYOH010000015.1 GCA_945228905.1 uncultured Caryophanales bacterium | reverse complement strand
CAAATATAACAACTAGATCATCTCTATAGTCTTCCATTGCTTTAATAAGAGTTGAGATAGCTTCTGCATTAAATGAATTTTCAATATTTTTAACAGCTAAAGCATAAGCTTCATCTATAAATAATATTCCACCTATTGCTTTTTCAACTACATTCATAGTCTTAACAGCAGTTTGTCCTACGTATTCAGCAACTAAATCTTTAGAACTTACTTCAATTAACTTATTTTGTTTAATATATTTTAAATTATATAATATATCTCCTATTAATCTCGCAACAGTAGTTTTACCAGTACCAGGATTACCTAAAAATACCATATGTAAATTAACATTATTAATTTTTAAATCATCTTTAGTCTTATTCTTTAAAGTAATTAAATCAACTAAATCTCTTAAAGTCTTCTTAACTTTCTCAAGTCCTACTAATTCATCTAAAGCTTTAAAAACTTCATCTATATCTTTAATCTTTTCAAGTTCAGGAACTTCTTTATTAAATGAAATATATTTATATAAATTATTAACATAAGTAGTAAAATCCACTTCACTCTTAGGATAATCATTAGATATATAATCTAATAATTTAATATTAAACTCATCATCCATATCTATCTTAGATAATAATTCATTATAAACATCATTTACTGATGGAGAAGAACCTATAATATTAAAACAGAAATAATCTTTAGATAATCTATCTTCATTTTGTAAGAAAGTTTTAATTACTTCACTCTTACCAGTAATTATAGTTATCTTTTTATTAATAATTAATTCTTTTAAATTATAAAAGAACTTCTTTTTATCATTAACATCCTTCATTTCAATAGCATCTAGATCACTAATAACTATAATTCCATTATCTTTATATTGTTCTATTAAATCTTCTGGTTTATCTAATTTATATAAACTTAAATTATTAATATTCTTATTATCTATATAATTATATTTATTAGAATAATATTTTAATAAATTACTAATATCATTAATAGTATTCTTATCAGTACTATCTATTGATATATTAAAACTAATATAATTAGTTTCTTCTTTATTATTATATTTCTCCATATAATTGATAATCTTTTTTAATAACTCTTTAGATTCATCAGTAATAAATAATTTATCTATATCTATTTCATTATTAGTTTCTTCTTCTACTATATTTTCTACTTCTTTAGAAGCATAAGAAGAATCAAAAAAGTCTTTATAAACGTCTTCTAATAATTTATTATCATACATAATAATCACCTATTAATATTATACAAAAAAAGAATAGATTAATCTATTCTTTATTTACGTTTATTTCTAAAATCTTATCTTTTAATTCTTGTTCAATATTCTTTAACTCTTCTTCAGCAGCTGCTCTCTTAGCACGACCTTCTTCATGAATCTTAATAACACCATCGATAGTCTCTATTAAGTCTGCATTTGTCTTCTTTAAAGTTTCAATATCAACAATTGCTCTTTCACTTTCTTTAGCAACTTCAAGTGTTCCTTGTTTTAAAGTCTCACTATTCTTCTTTAGCATATCATTAGTTAAATTAGTAACAGCTTGTTGTTCTTGTAAAGCTCTCTTAGCATCACTTAATCCTAAAGCAAGAACCATTTGATTCTACCATAATGGAATTGTATTTGTAATAGAACTTTGAATCTTTTCAACAAGTTCTGCATCATTATTTTGAAGTAATCTAATTTGTGGAGCCATTTGAATAGAAATAACTCTTGTAATCTTAAGATCATGAATCTTCTTTTCAAATCTATTAATTTTAGCTTCTAAATCTTGAACTTTTTGAATATCTAATTGATCCTTAGTCTCTTCAGCATTCTTCTTTAATTCAGGTAAAGTAACATTTCTTAATTCTTCTAATTTTCTTTCACCTGCAATAATATATAAAGATATTTCTTTAAAGAACTCTAGATTCTTTTCATACATCTCATCAAATGTAGAAACATCTTTTAATAATTGAATCTTATTCTTATCTAGACTCTTTTCAATTGTATCAATATTAGTTTCAATCTTACTATATTTAGCAATAATAGTATGAAATTCTCTCTTAGCACTATAGAATAGTTTTCCAAATAGTCCTTTATTATCTTTTCCAATAGATGAATCAAAACTTTTAATTTGACCAACTAAATCAGAAAGTAATGCTCCTGTATCTCCTGTTTGTTTTGTTCTAATATCTTTTAAGATACTATCTGAAAAATCAGAAATCTTAGTTTGAGCAGCACTACCATATTGAAGAATTTGAGTAGCATCAAATACATCTATTTTTTCATTAAATTCATCTACTGCTTTCTTCTCCTCTGGACTTAACTCATTATAATTAAGTGATTTTTCAATTTTTTCATCAGTTACTTTAGTTGTACTTTCAGCTAACTCAGTAACTTTCTTATCTTCTTTTTTTTCTATTTTTAATTCTAACGCTTCCGCCATAATAAAAAAAGCCTCCTATCTACTAACAATTATATATTATATTTGTAAATAAAAAAAGTATCAATTTGATACTTTTATTGTATTACTTGACCTTTATTTTTTAAATAATTAATTAATTGGTTATAATAATCCATCTTTAAACTTGTAACTGTACTAGTAATCTTTTGTGGAATAGCAATTCCAAAATCAGATACATCATAGTTTCCACCAGTAATACCAGTTCTAAATCCATACTTAGACCAAGCTATTTGTTGAATCTTTTCATCTTGTAATGCTTTATATAATTCTTTACCATTCTCAGAGAATGCTGCAAAACAGTGACTATTCCAAATAGTTGGTTTTGGATAAAGTACAACTATATCATCTTTTACTTGTTCAAATCCATTTGGATTAGAATTAGCAAAATCGATTAAACTCTTTTCATAATCAACTATCATAGGTTCTCCACCCATTCCGGTTTTTAGATATCTTTCAAATAAATCAGCAGGAGTATTATTCATATAACCACTCTTTTGATAGAAAGATAATAGTTTAGCTAAATTATCATTTAATCCTTCTTCTTGTATTTGTCCATTACCAAGAATAGATAATAATAATCCATAATAAGTTGCTCCTGGAGATGAAGAAACTGGATCAGTAGATGCAATATTTATATTTCCATATAAATCGTTTAATCCAATATCTGACCATTTCTTACCTTCAAGAATTAAGTTTATTAATTTATTCATATCAGTAATATAATAAACACCTTTATCATCTTTAGTAACAATACCTTGTTCTATTAAATTATCAGCAACTTCTTTCCAAGAATAAATTACTATTGGAGTATTAAGAGTAAGTCCACCTTCTAATACTTGATATCTATCACTTTCTCCTAAAGATTTGTTAGGAAATAATTTATAGTAATCATAAAATCTTTGATCTGATGTAAATAATGCATCATATTTAGATACCCCTTCACTATTAATAGTAATAGTTGTATCACCATTAGATAATCTATCAATAATAGTTTGATTACCTAAACCAACAGATTCTCTAATTAATGGTTGTACTACTGTTTTACCATTACTCCAAGAATCATATACTACTTCTATTTTATATTTCTTTTTTAATATTTCATTAACTTCAGGATCAGCAATAAAATCTTCTTTTCCTCCACCAGTTGCTACATAAACTGTAGTTAAGTTACTATTAAAACCAATTCCTACATTAGATAAAGCTTTAATACCTACAACCACCAATATAAGTACTACAAATATTACTATACCTATAATTTGTTTCTTATTCATGTATATCCTCCTTAACATCTATACTTTTACTATCTAATCCATCAGATTTTAACATAGAATTTAATACTTTAATTTCCACATTAGCATCTAACATATCAGATTCATATAAATTATTTAAAAACTTTTTAAATACACTATTTATCTCTCCAATAGTAGTACTAGTATTTTCATAGAATTTCTTACTATCTTTAGAACTAATATTCTGATCTTCTATTTCATCAAATCTATCTACTAGTTTAACAGTAACTGGTAAATAATAATCAAAAAAGTTTTTTACTTTTCTTTCTTTATCAGGATTCTTCTCTATTGTTTTAATAATTTTATCTACAGTATCATTTATTTCTTTTAAATCTTTTTTTATTCCTTCATCATCAATCTTAGGAATCATTTCTAATATATGTTTATTTTTCTTTTTAGCATCTTGTAATACATTATATAAAGAAATATTTGTTTCTTTTAATGTCTTAACATAATCAGTTCTAAATACTAATTCTCCTGCTACAAAAGCAGCTGCCCCAATTGCTAAAGAAGGAGCAAGTGGTACTGCAAGAGCAAGATAAGGTACTGCAAAAAATGTTCCTCCAACGACTGCTGATACAATCTCACTATTCTTCATAAATACCCCCCTTAATTGTAACTTCTTACTTCTTTAAATGCTTGAAGTAAATCTTTCTTTCCATCAAAAGTCTTAGCATTAGTTAAATTAGATATTTCATTTAATTGACTAACACTTGCATCTCCAAAAGTAATACTATAAACAGGTACTTTTGATTTTAAACTTACATACTTATTTTTTAAGAATGTATAAGTACCAACATTAATTTCACCATCAGTCATTGCAATAACAGTCTTAGTATAATCATTACTTTCCTTATCAAGAATATCTAATCCCTTAATAATAGCATCATATAATGCAGTAGATCCACCTACAGGTTCATATTCAATATTAGTAATCAAATCATCTGTATTTCTACCAGTAGTAGACCAAATATTATTAACACTACTTGAAAAAGTAATTACTGTTATCTTATCATTCTTAGAGAATTGTAATTTATCTTTGCTAGCTTCATCATAATTAAGAATATATTTCATTGCAGATTTTAATTCTTCTTCACCATCTCCACCCATACTTCCTGAATAATCTAGGCAGAATACTACGTGTGTAGGTTTTCTTAATTCTTCTATATATAAATTAATAGCCTTAGTAATTATATCTTTTGAAGGGAACTTAGTAACATTTAAATATTTACTAGTATCAATTCCCCAATCACTATTAAATACTTTATTATCAGCTTTAGGATTAATTCCTCCATACCATGTACGATATCCATTAGCTGCTAGCATAGATTGTCCTTCTTCACTTAATAAATAACCTTGTAACTTTAAGAAACTTTCTTCTTTTAAAGGATTATTATTAATAAATGCAAATGTTGAATCATTAACAGCAACTCCATCAGTTGGATATATTAAATATAAAGGATCTTTCTTATCTTTAATTAAATTATTATTAATATCAATTAAAGAAGACTCAGAAGCAATAACAGCTTCATATTCATCATCTTTTAAGAACATTTCAGATAAATAATCTTCATCTCCAGAAACTCTTTCTACTCCAGAGAAAACAGAAGTTAAATTGTTTATCAAAGTTTGATCATTTAACATTTCTTCAGTAAGTACTTCTGGATTACCAGCAAGAGATTCTAAGAATCCTAAATATGCAGTAGCACCAGTATTAGTTTGAGTAACCGAACTCATTACATATTTAATTTTCTTTTCTCTAATTAATTGTAAAATATCATCATTAGTAACACTCTTATTAACTAAACCTAACTCTTCAGCCTTACTTTTTTTAATACCAAATACTACAGGACTAATTCCAATAGATTTAGAATCACTAGTAAGATAAGAATTATTTAACATATATAACCACATAGAATTAGATATCCATACTGCATCATAATTACTAGAATTAGTATTAAGTTCACTAACTATATCTAAATCACCCATATATTCAAATTTAACATTAACTTTATTCTTTCTAGCAAACTTAACAATTTCATCTTCATTAACTTTATTTTCATAAGAAGATAAGACTACTATTCTATTCTTATTAATAGCTTCAGTAACTACACCATTTTCTCCCCATAAAGCAGTATAAACAATAACTAATACCACTATAATTCCAAATACCCATAATAAACTATTATTATTCTTACCTTTATTCATATAACCAATCCTTTATTATTCAATTATAACATAATAAAGAAAAAATAATATATAAAAAGATGAATAATTATCTCTTATCCATCTTTCTAGCAAAATCATTTTTATTTTTTCTCTTAATATACGTAACTTGATTCTCTAAATCACTTACAGTACTACTTAAACTACTAATTTTTGATTCTAAACTTTGTATTAAATCATAATCTCCTAAATAATCATCATATAAAAAGTATGGAGTACCTTCATAATCAATTGAAGAAATAAATTCTCCTTGTCCATATGCAAAATGTACTTTTATATTAAAATCTTCTTCAATAGACTCTTTATCTACTGAATAAGATCCTTCTTTTCCAAAGAAAGAACATTTATTAATAATTCTACCATCATTAAAATTTTGCTCCAAAAACATTATTCCAGTTTCTTTATAATTATCAGAATTAGTATATCTAGCCATATGAATAACACCAGTATAATCACTATTAAGTCTAGTTTTATATACTTTAACTATTTTATACATAACATCACCTCAATTTATCATACTAACATATTAATAAGTGTTTTATCAAAAAATATTTTTATTTTTTTAGATAACATTTTTATTTCAAATCTATTACTAGTATAAGCTTCTCCATCTATATTACAAGTAATTGGATTATCTCCTTCTATTAATACTTCTTTAATTTTAATTTTTTCTATTCTCTTATCATTTTCTTGAACACCTTTATTTAAACCAAGAACTAGTCCTGGCATTTCTCTTTTCTTTAAGTTAGGTATTAAATATAAATCTAAATAATCATCACATAAATTACTAAAATATCCAACTTTATAACCACCACCATAATATTTACCATTACATATTACTATAGTAGTATAATCATCTTCATATTTCTTATTATTAACATATACTCTCATATGTTTATTTTTATATTTTAAAAAGGTATAAATAAGTCCAGCATTATATCTTTGTTTCTTAGGAATTAATTTACTATGAATAATATCACTATTATTAGCAATATCTGCATCTATTCCAAAACAACAAGTATTAATAAAATACTTATCATTTATAGTACTTAAATCACAATCATTAATACCATTTTCAAATTCTTCAAGACAACTCTTATAAAAATCATTACCTGTACCATATGGAATAAAACCTAAAATATTTTTCTTAAAATTCATAGAATTAACAACTCTATTTATCATTCCATCTCCACCTACAGGAAGTAATATTACTTTTTCATTTTTATAAAATTTAACTATATCTTCAGTAGATTTATCACTATTATTAATTTCAATAGTATATTCAATATCTAGTTTATTACAAACATCTTTTATTTTATCTATCATCTTATCTATTTTTTTATTAGAAAAACTATTTAATATAAAAACATGTTTCATAATATCACCCAACTTTATTATAACAAAAAAAGAACTAAAATATTAGTTCTTTAAGATTAAAATCTGTGACCTCCGCCTCCTCCAGAGAAGCCTCCTCCTCCACCGGAGAAGCCACCACCTGAATGACCACCACTAGAGAATCCTCCACTACTTCCACCAGAATCAGAAGAAACTGGACTATAAACTCTATGTGTTCCATCACTTAATGCTTTAAATGAATTAAGTGCAACTGCCATATCTAAACCTAAAGTAGAAGCATCCTGTTTTGCCCTCTTACGAGAACAAGTAATCATTATAATTATAAAGTTAATAAAGAATGCTACTACTAAAGAAATAACTATATTACTAGCATATCTCATAGGTTCAGCAATCTTATAACCCATTAATAATTTATTCATTTGATCAAATGCTTTAGATGCTCCTGTATAGTAATCTTCATATGATAAATATCTATAAATATTATCAGTAATTATCTCTGCTTTAGAAGTAGTAATTATTTTATAATTATCTCCTCCAGAACAAATATAAACAATTCTATTATCCATATCTATTAATAATAAAGATCCATTCTCATTACCAAAATGATTATAGTAATAACTCTTTGCATAATCAGTAGTACTATAAGCAGTATTATGATCAATAGTCTTAAATATAGCATGACCATATTCAGTTAATGGAGTCATTTTTTTAATAAGTTTTTGTTTCTCTTCATCTGTTAATAAATTAGCATCATCTTCAATTACTATTTTATATTTATCTCCACTAGAAACTGTTAAATTAGATGTCTCAGCAGTTCCACTTAAACTAGTAAATATATTTTTAGTTAAAGTAAAATATTCTCCACTTTGAAGTAATGACTTATTATTTTGATAAAGAGTTTGTTGATCTTCAGTAAGAGCAAAATCTCCAAAAGGAATTACTGTTAAATAATTATGATTTGAAAGATCTGAATCAATTCCATTATAAATATTAATTAAAAATATTAAACCAGATTGATAATTAAATAATTTATTATATTCTTCAGTAGCAACTGCATTAATATTTTTTTCTCCAGCACTCTTAACTGTTTTTAAAACTACATTTCCTTTTTCTAATAATGGAACCATATAGTTTTTAATACTAGTAAGTTGCTCATTAGTATATATCTCAGCACTATCATCAATAACTAATTCATAATTATTAATAGAACTCTTTTCACGTAATACTTGAGCATCTACATAAAAAGGAGTAAAAATAACTAACACTGATAAAAGTAATAAACTTATTCTTTTAAACATTCTCATCACCTCCACGTTTTTCAAGTTGAGGTAATCTATTAGATACTAGTAAATTATGTTCCTTAACTAATTCTTTAAATGATATTAATACTAATATTAATGATATAATCGCTGATCCATAGAAGAATATATCTTCAGCAACACTAGAAAATACAAAAAATAATGGTAATATCATTGCAATTATTTGTTTATATAAATACCCAAATTTAAATATTTTTTGTTTCTTATTAATATTTTCTTTCTTAGCCATATATCCTTCATCATCTGAATGATTAGCTTTCTTTTCAATAGCACTTAATTGAGAAATAGACATTACTAAACTAATAAATGCCATTACAGTAGAAAATATACATAATGATATAGGTTCTACTACCAAATTAGAATTTATTATTAAAAATATAACAACAGATAATATTAATGATGCAATTATATATTTAGGAAAACTTACTGGTAAATCAGCAGCAACCTTTCCAGTTTGTCCATTAACAATAGCATAATAAACATTTTTTTCTTTCTTATCTCTTATTGCTAAGAAATAAAGTGGATATAATGCAATACTTCTATTCTTAACAGTATAATCAATCATTGGATTATAACATCCAAATTTAGAAAAATCTTTATGCTTAGCTAAATAACTCTTAGATTGACTCTTTGCAACATCCAAAGCTATAGAATCATATGTCTCTAATGGTATATCAGGTTTATCAGCATAATATCCTGGTAAATAGTTAGGATTAAATGGTTCTTTTTCTTTTGTATCAAATGGTATAGATTGACTATAATCATCATAGAAATTAGAACTCATATCATAAGATACACCTCTACAATAAGAATCTATCTCAGTATCAAGTTTATAGTCATTATATATTTGATAATCTCCACTTCTATGACTATATGTACTACCTTTAAATTTCTTTCTACCCTTAAACTCTAAATCATAATTGCAATAAGGCATATATATACCTCTAAACTTTTCTAAAGTAGCAGTATCTTTCAAACTGTTAGGAGTAAATAAAGCTTTATTTAAAGTAGACTTATATGCATTAATACAATCATTTTTATCTTTCTTAAAAGGAATAATCCAATCAGGTTTATTTTGTTTAACCATATTTTGTTCTATCATAGCCTGACTACCACAATAACTACAGAAAGTAACAGCAGTATTATCAAAAGTCATTACTGCCGCTCCACATTGAGTACAAGTATAACTCTTTCCCTCTATTGTCTCTACTTCTTTAGTAACTTTAACTTTAGCATTTAACTCCTTTGGATCAAATATAGAACCACAGTATTCACATACGACTTTAGTAGCTTTAGGATCAAAATTTAATTCACCTGTACAGTTAGGACACTTAATCATTAATTCACCTTCTTTAATTTAATCTATCAAAAGTATTACCTTCTACATCAACAATCTCTATATTAGAAGGTACTTCATATAATTCAAGTATTACATAAGGATATGTAAAAGCAGTAGTTGTAGGACCATCAGGATTTTCTTCTTTAACAATAACTTTTATATTATCATTACTCTTAGTAACAGATTCAATATTAATACTATATCCCCCAGTACTCTTTTCACCTGAAGTAATTACATAATGATATACATCTCCACCTAACTCTTCATAATAATATCCTTTATCCATAAAATGATAATCCATATCATTAGAATCATATATTTTATATCTAAATTTATTATTATAATTAAAAACTAAAACTAAAGATATACCAACTAATACTATTAATAATATAGGTATTAATAATAATTTATTAAACTTCTTACTCTTTTTCATATATCCTCCTACTATTAAGATTATAACATAAAAAATAAAAAGACTTAATATTAGTTAAGTCTTTTTTATATACCTACTTCTATAGTCTTTCTAGATTTAGCTTTTGAAGGTTTATCTTCAATAACTAATTGATCATCTACTAAAGTAACTGTCTTCTTTTTACGTTTCTTTTTAAAGTCTCTTATCTTTATACCCATTATTTTACAATACTTATCAAATTCTTTAGGTTTATAAATCTTATTAACAAGAACTACTCTTAATACATCTTTAAGTACTTTAAATAATACAAATACTAAAAAGAATGAAAAAGGTATCTTACTATTAATAAATACTGCTAATAATAAGTCTATTGCCATATATAAAAGGTATAAGAATTTACTTTTAAGATTCATAATTAAAAATAATATTAATTCTATTCCAATAAATATAAATCCTGATAATGCTCCAAGTAAAAATAAAGTATATCTAAATATACCAGGAATATGTATATTCATTTGTCCTAACAATATAAATAGCACTATACATGTAAACGATAATATAAAAAATATAAAATCATAAAAATTCATATATAAATTTGCTCTTTTATTCATATAACCACCCCACTAATGGTTATGTATTATAGCATAAAACTTAGTTTTTGTAAATAATTATAGTTTTGTTGTATAATATAATTGGTGATGATATGAACTATATAGAATTCTTTTTTAATGATGAAGATAAATTTATTGCACAAATACATAAAAATGGCAGAGTAAGAACAATTACTAATAGAAAGAACTTAGAAAAGTTAATAGAAATATGTTATCAAAATGGATATGATGTTCAAGGAGAAGGATATATAGATAGTAGAGTTCTTACTATTACTAGACAATATGAAGAATATATAAATACTAGAAAAAGTAAATTAAAAGTATTTGCTAATATTACAGATAATATGAAATTGAAAAAGAAAAGTAAAGCAAATGGACATAGAATATTAGCAATACTTTTATCATTATCTATGATTGCAGGTGGATATGGTTTAACAGAAACATTAAGTAAAAAAGATAATATTCAAGAACCTACACCTACCTATCGTTCAGTTATAATGGAAGATAAAGAATATAAATCTGCTAGAGAAGCTGAAGAAGATTTAGTTGAAACAATACAAGAAGAAATTAATGATATGGTACAAGAACAAAGTTCATTTCATTTCTCATATCAAGATAGATCTAATAGTACAAATATGGACAAAGTTAGAGAATATCAAGATATATTTGAAAAATATGCAAATATATATGGAGTAGACCCTAACCTTTTAATGGCAATAGCTGCTCAAGAAAGTGGCGGAGACCATTATAATAATTTAGATAATGGTCCAGCCTGTGGAATAATGCAAATAGAAAAATCAGTTCATATAGGTGAAACAGTAACAGCATATAACTTCGAAACAGGAGAATATGATACATTTGAAATAACAGAAGAAAATATAAAAGATATAGATACAAATATACGTATAGGAGCAATGATTCTAAGAGATTGTATTAGAAGTAGTCATCATAATATATTTATAGCTCTCCAAACATATAATTTTGGTTATGGTAATATGAGTAAAGTATTAAAAGCATATGAAGAAGCAGAAAACATATCAAAAGATCAAGCTATGGATAATAGAACAAATAATAGTTGGTTAAGATATAGAGATGCTGTTGATGCAGGAGATGACGAGTATCTAGAACATGTATTAAGTTATATGGGAACTAATGAAATAACTATAAAAAATTCAAATGGTAATCCATTAACAGTATCATTTACAAATGACTATTTAAATGAAAAAACATATTAAAAAGAAATCACTCAGATTTCTTTTTTTTATCAATATCTATATCTTTAGATATATACCACATAATAATTGATCCCATAAAATTACCGATAATTGCAAGTACAATTGAAGAATCAAAAGTTCTTGCAACACCTAAAGTAATAATATTCGCAATACAGTGTTGGAATCCACAAAATATAAATAATGGTATTCCAAATAATATTCCCAGAGAAGTTCCCTTTCTATACATTAAAACAGCTATATACATAATTACTCCACACATAATTGATTTAATAAAGAATGGTAATGAAAAACTCCATGTAGATACTTTTGTAACTGCATTAGTAAACACAGTATTATCAGTTACTGAAAATAAAAGTCCCATTAAATATCCTGCTATTAAATTAAATACTAATATTAAGAATAAATCTTCACCTTTTATTTTATCTTGAAAAAAGAATCCACACTTACCTGTGAATAAGTTTTGTCCCATATAACAAACTCCAAGTAAACCTAAAGCAAATAATATAGGTCCAAATGGATTCCCTAAATATAATAATGCATAGTTTCCTAAAGATATTAATACAGCAGCTCCTATACTCTTATTAATTAATTCAATATACTTCTGCATTTTCTTCTCCTTATATAAAAGAGTATCCAAGATACTCTTTTTTAAATATATGTTTTTTTTCTTTTAAAATTATCAATTCCTAGATATTTGTCTTCATTAAACAGAACTACCTCTCCAGATTTTAATGTTTCTGGAACATTTATTAGTCTTTGATTACGAGATCCTCTAAATAGACAGCCTAAATCTTTTTCTTTTATCTTAAATTTACCATCTACAAGTACATCTATATACTTTAAGAATTCCATAATCATAGGATCTGTTTTTGAAAGTTTCATAAGTTGCTCATACGTAAATCCGGTATAAACCCAAATGTTATAACCTTTATCTTTACAGTACTTAGCGATTATACTGCAAGACTCTGGTTGAAACATTGGGTCTCCTCCAGAAAATGTTATTCCATCTTGATATTCTAATTCATCTATTGCTTCAAATACCATTTCAATAGGAACTTCAGCTCCACCATCAAAATCCCAAGTTTGTGGGTTCTGGCATCCTCTACAATGATGAGAACATCCTTGAGTCCAAAGGACTGCTCTTAATCCTGGACCATCAACTATACTGTCACTTTGTAAATCAGCAGCTAAACGTATAGTTTTATTATTTAGTTCCATGAGTAACTCTATCAGATACTTCTGATTTTTTAGCATTGTTGAATCTATCAAGAGTTCCAACTAAATATCCAGTAATTCTTCTGATTCTTTCGAATCCTACTCCGTCTCCAACAACTTTTGTTCTTTTTACATCTTTATCCATATTTATCCACCTTTCCTTTCTATTTACACCAGCAATAGTCATCGCCATTTATTTTTTCCATTGGAACGCCTTCTCCATCATGACGTCCACACTTAGGACAAACGTCCTTAATAACACCAACGTATCCACAAACTGGATCTCTATCTACAGGATGGTTAATTGCACCATATCCAACGTCGCTGTCATGCATAATTCTAACTACTTTTTCAAATGCATCTACATTATTAACTGTATCTCCATCTAACTCAACATAAGAGATATGACCAGCATTTGTAAACTTATGATATGGTCCTTCAACTTCCATCTTATGTTTTGCAGTAGTTTTATAATAAACAGGTACATGGAATGAGTTAGTATAATACTCTCTATCTGTAATACCTTTTATTTTTCCATAAATTGATCTATCAATTCCAACAAATCTACCAGATAATCCTTCAGCAGGAGTTGCTAGACATGTGAAATTAAGATTATATTCTTTAGTATATTCATCACATTTTTCTCTCATATGCTTAATAATTTCAAGTCCTAACTTTTGAGCTTTATCACTTTCTCCATGATGTTCACCAATTAAAGCTTTTAATGTTTCAGCAAGACCAATAAATCCAATTGATAAAGTACCATGTTTTAGAACTGTTCTAATCTTACTATTATTACTTAAATTCTCACTATTTAACCAAACATGACTACCCAACAAGAACTTAAAGTTTCTTATTGATTTAGAACATTGGCATTCAAATCTTTGAAGTAATTGTCCTTTTACTAAATCCATAGTTTCATCTAATTCTTGATAGAAACCTTTCATATCAGCTTTATCTCTTTCACCTAAAGCAATACCATGTTTTAAACCAATTCTTGGAAGATTAATTGAAGTAAAACTTAAATTACCTCTTCCAGGAGTAACTGATGGTCCACATACATTAGCAAGAACTCTAGTTCTACATCCCATATAACCAACTTCTGTATTAAAATCGTTAGGATCATAGAATGACTTATTAAATGAAGCATCTATAAATGAGAAGTTAGGGAATAATCTTTTAGCAGATACTTGACAAGCTAATCTAAATAAATCATAGCTTGGATCTTCTTTATTATAGTTAACTCCCTCTTTTACTTTAAAGATTGAGATTGGGAATATTGGAGTTTCTCCATGTCCTAATCCCTCATCTGTTGCTAGTAAATAGTTTCTAATAACCATTCTTCCTTCAGGAGAAGTATCAGTACCAAAGTTTACTGATGAGAATGGTACTTGTGCTCCAGCTCTAGAATGCATTGTATTTAAGTTATGAATAAATGCTTCCATAGCTTGGAATGTTTGTCTATCAGTTTTATTTAAAGCATTTTCATAAGCTGTTCTAAATATTTCATCAAGTTTTTTACTCTTAGACATAAATTCTGAGAATATTTCAAAGTCAAATTCAATACTATCTAACTTATCAACTATTTCAACAACCTTATCAAAATTAATTAAATCTTTAAATCCTTCAAAATCTAATAATTCTGAGAATTCTTGTTTTAATTCTTTCTTAAATGTTTTTAATACTCCAGGAGCCATATAGTAATCAAATGCAGGAATACTTTGTCCACCATGTTGTTCATTTTGATTTGATTGAATTGCTATAGCAGCAAGTGCTGCATATGAACCAATACTATTTGGTGTTCTTAAGAAGCCATGTCCTGTTGAAAACCCATTTTTAAATAATTTATTTAAATCTATTTGAGTACAAGTTGTAGTACCCATAGCCCAGAAGTCTAAGTCATGAATATGAATAGCACCTTCATCATGAGATCTTGCATATTTATTATCCATTAAATATGCTTTAGCAAATTCTTTTGATACAGTTGAACCAAAATGTAACATAGTTCCCATTGGTCCATCTCCATCAACATTAGCATTTTCTCTTTTAGCATTTTCTTCAGCTGCACTCTTTAATCCAAGAGATTCAATTGCTTTAACAAATTTATGTTGTTGTTTTTCAACAAATGCTTCACGAGAAGCAGCTCTTCTTTCACGATATCCTTTATATGATTCATAAACCTCATCATATTTTTGTTTCTTTAATTCATCTTCAATAATATCTTGAATATCTTCTACTCCAATAGTCTTTCTATCTTTGTATTTCTTTTCTATATCCGCAAGAACCTTTTCCTTTATCTTGTTAACATCTTTTTCATCATAATCTTCATATACGCTATCAAAACCCTTTTTAATAGCAATAGCTACCTTGGCATCATTGAAGCTAACCCTTTGACCACTTCTTTTAACTACAACAATGTCATTGAAAAAATCTCTTTCCATTTAATCGTCCTCCCTAATATCTCGTACACCCTAATCATAGAATAATTAATTTTAAAAGTAAATGTTTTTTTACACACTTTTTTAAAAAAAATATTTTTTTGTAAAGTAAATTTTTATAAAAGTGTTGAAAAAAAACATTATCTAAAGGATAATGGTTTTTGTTCGATTTACACTATTATTTTTTTCATTTACAAGTACTTTTACAAAAACAAAAAAAGAAGCTATTTAGCTTCTAATTCCTTAAGTTTTTTAAGGTCTACATCCTTAATATCTTTATTTAAGTAAGATCTAACTTCCTTAATAAAATCCTTGTTATTATTAGATTTCTTAAAGATTGAGCACTCATCTCCAATTAAATACTGATCTCCATTAGATGTTTTATCTAATTTTAAATTCTTATATTCTTCAGTAATATCAGTAATATCATATTCAATACTATATTCACCAGTACCAGCATCAAGAGATTGATATGCAATTTCTTCATGTTTTAAAGTTAAATTATTTCCATTAAGCTTCCAACTTCCTTTGATAAATAATACAACTTTAGGTTTTCTAAACTTTACTTCAGTAGAATTACTAATTATAAATTTACCATCTTTACTAAATAGATAAAAATGATTCGTATTAGTCATATTATTAGTATCAACAGCATTATCTATTAAGAAGTCACTAATGTTCTTATTTTCTTTAGTAGAACCAGTAGTTTTACTATTATCTTTACCACATCCTGTAATAAATAAAGAAACAATAATCGCAAATACTAATAAAAACTTCTTTTTCATATAAACACCTCTATCTTAATTAAGTATATCATATTTTCTAATATCATTATATTCTTTTTCAGAATAAGCACATAAATATACAATAATATCATAATCATAACTTTTATTAAAAGACTCATATGCTTTAATTAACTCTTCACAAGATAATATATCTATATTATTAATTCCTCCTCCATATATACCAGAACTAATTAATGGAAAAGAAATAGAATGTAGATTATTATCTTTTAATAATATTAAAGAATTATAATAAGCTAAGTATAAAGAATCAAAGGCATCAGGAGTAGTATTAAAATCAGGTCCTACGGCATGAATTATATATTTACATGTATTTATATTAAAAGATGGAGTAATGACTGCAGAACCATCTTTTAAAGGTGTTTTAAAACCTTTACAAGCATTATTTAATTCAATATAACCAGCTCTTCTAAATATTTCACCACATACTCCTCCACCAGACACTAAATACTTATTAGCTGCATTAACTATAACATCAACTTCCATATCTACACATGAACCATGTTTAATTATTAGTTTACTCATATTTGACTCTCCTATTTATTAATTATTATTATAACATAATCTAATATGATATACTTAAACAAAAGAAGGTATGAATATGAAAAAAAAGATTATATTAATATCAATTAGTTTTGTATTAGTAATATTATCCATATTCTTATTATTTACTAAATTAAATAATAAAGTAAATGTAGAAGACTTCAATAATGATACAAGTATAAAAAAAGATAATCATACCACTAATAGTAAAGATCCAATTACTATTAAAGATATAAAAGATAATAAAGAAACAAATACAAAAGAAGAAACTAATAAAAATACAAGTAATAATAATGTACCTACACCAGTTATTACATATTCTTGTCCAGATGGATTTGAATTACAAGGAGAACAATGTATACAACATATAGCCGCAAATCATATATGTGCTAACGGAATGACTTATATTGACAAAGGATGTATTAATTTTAATGAAGGAATAAAATCACCTGATGGTAATTGTCCAGATGGATATCATGGTCTTGCTATGATAAATTTTGGTAAAGAAGACGAATATTATTGTTACCTAATACATGAAATATCATTTAGTTGTCCAGACGGATATAATCTAAATAATACAACCTGTACTAAAACAATACCAGCTACTAGAAATTAAAAAGAACACTAAGTGTTCTTTTTTTATACATTTACCATTTAGGTAACTTATGATCTTTAATTAATATAATAGGTAATCTTAATATCCACCATATAAGTCTAAACATAAACTTAGTAAATTCTACTATATCTTTCCATACATAATAAATAATTCCACCTATTAATATAGCACTAAATACCTCATCTAACATAGAACTATTCTTACCATTATCATTATTATTCATTTAATCACCTTTTAATATCCTTAAGATTTCTTCTCCATGTACTTTTACTTTAATAGGAGAAAGAATACTATATAATTCTTCTATATTTTTAGGTTTAATCTCAACAATCTTATCCATCTCTTCATTATTAAATACATAATATAATGGATAATTCATTTCATTAGCTCTTTTTCTTCTAAAATCTCTTAGCTTATCTTTTAAAGTAAGTTCACTTGAAGAAGTATCATTACAGAATAAATCTTTATAATACATATACCAATCTTCAGGATATTTATCACATAAATCTATATATGTCTGAGCAGCTTCCTCAATTTGTTTCTTATTAAATAAAACATCATCTTTATCTCGATGCATATAATCATATTCAATTTGTCTAACTAATCCATCTGCACGTAAAACTCTATATTTAATATCCGCAGGAGCTTTACTTGTATCTATTATAGTATTTCTATTAGCAGCAACCATAATTGCCTTTCTATAATGATTAAAATGCTTTTCAGCAAGTAATCTAGTGAACTTGCTCGCTCTACTCTCCCATATTTTCTTAACTACATCTCTTTGTTTTTCAACTTGTGTTAAAGGTGATTCCATTCCTTTTCTTACCTGTTTACCATTATATGTATATTCATTAATAAAATCACCTTTTTCATTAACTATAATATTGCCATATAAATTTTTACACTCTATATAATATGTAAATAATGGTGTAATTACTATAAGATCTATTTGTGCTTTCAAATCTTCAAATCTTAATATTACATCTCTTAATACATACATACCAATATTAGCTTTTTTCAATTGATAAAGAACTTCTTTTTCACCATCAGTACCTTTTTTTACATTATTTAATTCATTTAATATTTTATTATTATTTGGAAATTCTTCACTTAATTTTAATAAAGCTTTATATTGTTCATCTAAATTACTAGTACTTTTAGCAATAATAGTATCTTTAAATCTAAATGTATCTTTTATATCATCTATTATACTCATACTATCACCTAACAATATACTAACATAAAAAGCCACTATTTAGTGACTTTTTTATCTTTAAAAAGTTTGTTTCTCCTTTTTTTCTTCTCCTACAATAGATTCTCTAGATTTAATATGATTAACTCTACAATATCTTTCTTTAAAGTCATCCTCTCTATTTAATAGATCTATCATATCTTTAATAAACTCTTTATTTGTTTGATCTTCATAAAACATATTTTCAGGGTTTTCTTCATCATATTTCTTTCTTAATCTATCAATTGTATAATCTAAATAATCTTCTATTACTGTTTCAGGTTGTCTTTCTTTAGCAGCAAAGAAACTTCTAATAAATACTATATCTATATTTGTATTTCACTACTTGCTCTACGGTCTTCTACTGCTTCAGTCATAATTCTAATTTGTTCTTCACTAAAAAACTTTCTTATATTCTTATCATTCATTAACATCTCTAAAGATATTTTTTCATGATTCTTAGAATATATATGATGAACAATATCATGATATGCAGCAATTACATATACCATATCTAAATTAATATCAGATACTTCTTTCGCAAACTTTAAACTTCATCTAATAACATATTTAATATATTCTAAATTACGACCAGAATCATTTTTATTATACTCGAAGAAAATATTTTCTTTTATATATTTTTTTAATTTCCTATTTATCATAAATTACTTTTTTATATTATAAAGTAAAAATAATTACATTTTATATAAAAATCAATTAAATAAATTATGATATACTTATATTGGTGATTATATGTTAGAGTATAGAATACTTACTAAAGAAGATATAGATAACATTGATGAATTAGATATTATAAGAACTAAATCATTTAACTTAAAAGAACAAAGTAATTATTATCTTGATAATTTAAAATCAGGTAAAATGGTAGGTATAGAATTATTATTAGATAACATAATAATTGGAGGAGCATATATATATGTATCGCCTAACACTTATTCATTAGTAATAGAAAGAATATTCATAACAGAAGAATATAGGCATAATAAATATGCATCTAAATTATTAGAATATATACTAAATAATAAAAATTATTTTGAAGAATATTACGATATAGAAATAAACTCTTCTAGAGTAGAACCAAGCAATGATGAATTAATTAAGTTTTATAAAGAAAATGGATATAAAGGTCCAAATATATTAAACGAAATGATTAGACATCTAGATTACTCTATTACAAGTCATAAATAAAAGAATAGTTATTTAACTATTCTTTTTTATATCCATATTATGAGTCTTTACATATTCAAGTACTCCACTAAATATTGGACTATCTTCAAATTTAGATTTATCCCATTCATACCATATATCAAATGCAGTATCTATTCCATTTTCTACCATATCTCTTACTCTTTTACTCTTAAATACAACATTATTAATTTGATCATCTAAACTTCTTTGCATTCCTTTATCTTGATATACTTTTGCTTGAATATCTGCTTCTAACTTATCACATAAATATGCAAACTTAGCTTCTTTAGTATTATGTTCATCAAACTCTAATAATAATTCAAACAATTCATCTCTTTTACATAGTCCACCAAGAATATTTAACATAGCTTCATGTTCCATTTCTTGTTTTTCTTCTAGAGTAACATTATCAAATGGAGTAATATCACCTATCAATACTTCTCCTATTTCATGTATAACTAACATCTTTAATACTTTGCCTAAATCTATACCAAAATCAAACTGTGAATCTAAACTTATAGCTAAAATACAAGTACCATAAACATGTTCTGCAATACTTTCTAACCTTTCACTTTTTATATTCCAATGATTTTCATCCCATCCACTTCTAATCTTTTCTTTTAAGCTAGTAGCATATAAGTAAAACTTAATTGCTTCTTCTATCCTTTCTTCTGTAATTTCTTTTTTTTGCACAAAGATTCCTCCAAATTAAATTTTAATTTATATTCTATCATTAATAATATTAAAGTCAATTACAAATAAAAAAGATGATTTACGTCATCTTTTATTCATTATTAGTCTCAGTGTTCTTTTCTTTTGGTTATTTATATACCATTAATACAAAATACTAAATTACTACTTGATGAAGTAATTGTTGATAATAAAGCATTTACTATTGTAGGTACAAAGAACACTATAGCAGCTGCAATAAATTATTTCTAAGAAAAGTAAATACTTTGATTCATCATCATCTAAAATAACTGTATATCACTCATAATTATTAATAATGTTGGTACTATTATTTGTATAAATAATAATATATTTTTGGTTATACTAAAAAAAGATAATAACTAAGAATCACTACAACAATTACCTAAATTATTATTAGAACTAAGTATTTGTATAAACTCCATATTATCACTCCAATATTATAACAAATAAATTATAATATAAAAAATCCAAATAATTGGATTTTTATATTATTATTTTATTTTAACTTCAAAATAATCAGAACTATATATTAAATTATGAGTATTTAAATCATAAAAATCACAATTTAATTTAATATTATTAATTTTAGACATATCATCATAATTAAAATTATATTCATTTACTCCATACTTATTAGCAGGAATAATATTATTAAATTTAATATTAAGTTTTTTATTATTTACAGATAATTCATTATTCTTTAATCCCATCTTAATATAACCATTAGTTTTATTATGAACAAATAATCTTAATTGTTTATTTTTACTAGAATCTACTGTTGGTTTACTTACTAAATCTAAGTATTGTATTTGAACCATATCATCTTCATATACTATTTTTCCTATATTATAACTTTGTAGATTATCTTCATATAAGTTAGTTTTTACTTTCTTATATGCACTCTTATCTATAATATCTCCATTTAAAGTAGTTATCTCTATAGGAAATGAAATACTCATTATATCAGTAATAGCATTACTTCTTAACTCAGACTTTGCTAAAGCATAAGTACCATCATGTGAATCATTACCAGCTAATTCATCATTTAAAATAAATGGTACATATATATCGTTAATATACGGTTCTTTCATGGATACTTTAATACTGTAATCATTTTCATTCTTAATACTATAACCAATAATAATATCATCAGTACTATTAGAAATAGAATTAACTTTTATTAATATATTATTATCATCATATAATACTGTAGGTTCTATCTTAATAGAAGATTCTTGATTTTTAAATAGTCCTACTGCTTCTTTTGTATTAATATGTAATTGACTACCAAATAAAGCACAAAATACACCTACAAGCATTAGAACTACACCAAAAATAATCATCTTATTACAAAATCCTGTATTTTTAGATGACTTCTTCTTTTTCTCTCCTACATCATGCATTATATTACGTTCACTATAATTACATTTAGTACATGTATCTTTATTCATTTTAGATCCACATTTTGGACATTTCATAAGCATTCTCCGTTACTATTATTATTCTATTCTAGTATATCATAAAAAAATATAGAAAACCTTTATTTTTGTAAATTATACATTTTTTTAGTTAAATTCCTTAGATTATCTCTTTCCTTTTTAGAAAAATCACAATACCAATCAATATTATAAGTTTTATCACTACAAATAATACTTAAACTTATCATTGGTCCATCTAATGGAAATAATCCTTCTTCATTCTTACATTCAGATAATTTAATTATATTATTACTATTAAGATAACTTATTATTTCATCTATATCATCATCAGTTACATTAAATTCTTTTTCTTCTATATCTACCATATGATTTTCAGCATATCTAGTTCTTAATTTTTTATCTTTAAAATCTAATTCTATATAATCAACATTACCATTACTATCACCAGAAGCACTATATATAACTTTTAAATATTCTCTATTAACCATTCCTGTTTTATCTAATACATTTATTCTTCTAATTATAAAATAACCAACTAATAGTATTAATACTATTATTATAATAATAAATATAATGATCTTCTTCATAATAATCTCTCCTATTATAATTAAATTATAACATAAAAAAAGAGCAATTATTAAAGCTCTTTTTTTATTACCAATTAACTTCAAAAACTCCGTCTTTCTTAACTTCTGCATCTTTATTATATTGAGCAGATCCAAAAGCTAAAATAGGAATTCCGATTATAGGTAAAATAGTATTTAGGAATGCAAAACCATTACCTTTACCAAATTTTTTGGCTAAATTATAGTTATAATTGAAAGAAACTAATAGAGCACCACATATTCCAAGATAACTAAATCCTTCTGGAAGGAAAGCTGTAAGTACTGCAACACCAGTTACAATTAGGAACCAATACCACTTTAATCCAGTGATTCTAGTTTCTACCCAGTTATCCCATAGTGGAATAATTGCAGACCACCATTTTTCTCCTGCTTTAGTAAATAATTTACATTTAGCAATAATAACAAAGATTGCAATTGCTAAAGCAATAAGTCCAAGAATAACAATAATTGCAATTGCAGCTCCTGTATATTGAAAAATAAGGTTATCAGTTTCTCCTAAGCCCAAATTATTTTGGCCATAATTACTATAATCGTACATAATAGCAACTCCTCCTTTCTTATGTTATCCCACAAAAAATAATGAAAATAAATATCTAAATAAAAAAACTAAACTTTTTAAAGTTTAGTTTTTATTTAATCAAACATCATAATAATCTCATCAGTACAATTTCCAGCTACATCACATAATCTATATTTTAAGTTATTACCATTATATAGATTAGTACAAATATTCTCAGTCCACTTAGTATGACCAGAAGTATTAGTAAGTGATTTCTTAAATCTACCATTAATATAGAAATAAGTTTTATTCTGATCTATATCTTCTCCACTTAAATTATCAGATAAATGTAATGTAGATGATTTACTACCCCAATCTTTTCCACATGGATTATCATGAACTATTTTTTCTACTTTTGGAGGAGTCTTATCAATCTTAACTAATGTCTTATCAATAACACAGTTACCAACTCCATCACAAACTCTAATATAAACATATTGATTTCTTTCACTAGTAAAGTTATTAGCATTAAATTGTAATGAATTAGAGTTAGGATACATAACCCAACCAGTATGTTCATCACCAGTTACTAATGAGTATTCATTTACATCAGGATTAGTACTGTAATACCAAGCAAAAATTCCACTCTCATTTTCTTTAGAACTTAAATATAGAGATACATTTCTATTAGTCCATTTACCACCACTAGAATTATTAATACTAATAGTAGGATTAGTTCTATCTATCTTTATAATAGCATCTCCAGAATATTTAGAACAATTACCTGCTTTATCACAAGCTCTCCATTTAATTGAAGATTCTCCCTTAGACATAATATTTCTATAACTAGCTTTAGTATTTGTATCAGCAGTAGTTGTTCCTCTTGTAGTATATTCATAATGATCTATTCCAGAATGAGAATCAGTAGAATTAGTTGGTAATACATATACATTACTCTTAGTCCATGTATTATTATAATATTCATTTAATCCATCACTAGTAGTAGGTTTATCTCCAGTCCAACTATATAATTTCATTTCAGGAATACTTGGAGGTGTTCTATCAATATAAGTATGATATTCTTCACTATACTTAGAACATAATCCATCATAATTACAAGTTTTCCATTGTACTATAGAATTACCTTCTACTTCTACATTGCAATATGCTCTTCTACCAGTAGAAATAGTTCCATCTTCATAAGTAATCTTAAATTCATAATGATCTAAGTATTTTCCTCCACCTACAGGTAAAGACATAACATTTAGTTTAGACCAATTACCATCATATTCTACTAATCCAGGAGTTATATCATCAGGTTTATTATTATTGTTTCTCCAGAAATATAATCTAGATGTAGGTATCTCAGGTAAATAACTAACTCTTACAGTATACTCATCTGAGTATTTAGAACAGTTACCAGCTTTATCGCAAGCTCTCCACTTAATAGTAGATTCTCCATTAGCTTTAATATTTCTATAAAATGCAGGTACATTACTTTCATTAATAGTTCTACCAGAAGTAGTATATTCAAAATGATCTATTCCAGATAATAAATCATCACTAGTAGCAAAAACAAATACTGGAACTTCACTATATGAATTAACTTCATACATATCATATTCTTCTATCTTTTTAAAGTTAGGCATATTCTTTAAATTCTTCCATTTATAAAAACTAACAGTTGGAATTTCAGGATCTTCATTATCTATATTAAATGGTCCAAATACTAAATATCTACTTCCATCATATTGTTGCCATTCTTTTCCAACTAAATCAGATAAATTATTCACTCTTACATGTAAATAATATTCTCCATTTTCATTCGCAGGTGTAGTAATATTAGAAGACTTTGCTTCTATTAATTTACCATCTAAAATATTTCTTCTTTGATTACTTTGATTTCTAAAT
>CALYOH010000014.1 GCA_945228905.1 uncultured Caryophanales bacterium | reverse complement strand
TCTGCCGTATTTGCTTCCGTGAATTAGCTTATAAAGGACAAATACCAGGAATTAAGAAATCAAGCTGGTAATTTGGAAAGGAGGATTTTTTAATGGCAGTAGTAACAGATACAATTGCAGATATGTTAACAAGAATTCGTAATGCTAACCAAATGCGTTATGAAGAAGTTAGAGTTCCATCTTCTAAAATCAAAGTTGAAATAGCTAGAATTTTAAAAGAAGAAGGATTCATTAAAGATTATATAATTGAAAAAGGCGAAGATAATAGCACAGTTCAAGATACAATCGTTTTGACTTTAAAATATACTGATAAAAGAGAAAGAGTTATCACTGGTTTAAAGAGAATTTCAAAACCAGGACTTCGTGTATATGCCAAGAATGATGAAATTCCACAAGTTTTAAATGGATTAGGAATAGCAATTATTTCTACATCAAAAGGTATAATGACTGATAAAGAAGCTCGTAAAGAAAATATAGGTGGAGAAGTATTAGCTTATATTTGGTAATTACAAGAATTTGAAACCCGTCATAGCACGGTAAATTTAAAATGAAGGAGGATAATTATGAGCCGTATTGGAAACAGAATTATAGCTATCCCAGAAGGAGTTACAATTACTTTAAATGATAATGTAGTAACTGTAAAAGGACCAAAAGGAGAGCTATCTCAACCAATGTTAAAAGACATCACTATGAAACAAGAAGATGGTCAATTAACATTAGAAAGAAAAAATGAAAATGCAAAAGCAATGCATGGAACAATGAACGCTTTAATCAATAACATGATTATTGGTGTTACAAAAGGATATGAAAAGGGATTAGAAATAGTTGGTGTTGGTTACCGTTTCAATGTACAAGGAAAGAATTTAGTAATCAATGCAGGATATTCTCATCCAGTTAATGTTGAAGTTCCTGAAGGAATTACAGTTGAGTCTGTAAGTAATACTGAAATTACAGTTAAAGGAATTGACAAAGTATTAGTTGGTGAATTTGCTGCTAATATTAGAAAAGTAAGATTACCTGAACCATATAAGGGTAAAGGAATTCGTTACAAAGATGAACATATCCGTCGTAAAGAAGGAAAGAAAGCTGCTTAGTAAGTAGGAAGGGAGAATAAAGTATGATAAAAAAAGAATCTCGTAATAGTATGCGTGTTTCTCGTCACGAAAGAATTCGTAAGACATTAATGGGAACTAGCGCACTACCAAGATTATGCGTATTCCGTTCAAACAATGGAATTTATGCACAAATCATTGATGATGAAACTAGAACTACTCTTGTATCTGCTTCCTCATTAGAAAAAGATCTAAAATTAAAGAATGGAAGCAATGTAGAAGCAGCTAAAGTTGTTGGAAAGGCAATAGCTGAAAAAGCTACAAAAGCTAAGATTACAAAAGTAGTATTCGATAGAGGTGGATACCTTTATCATGGACGTGTAAAAGCTTTAGCTGAAGCTGCACGTGAAAACGGATTAGAATTCTAATAGGAGGGTAATATGCAAAAAAGAACTCAAGACTCTAAAGAAAAACAATTTGAAGAATTAGTAATTGATGTTAAGAGCGTTGTTAAAGTTAACAAAGGTGGACGTCAAAGAAGATATTCAGCAACAGTTGTTATTGGAGATCGTAAAGGAAAAGTTGGATTAGGTATTGGTAAAGCAAACGAAGTACCTGATGCAATTAAAAAAGCATTACAAGATGCTAACAAAAATATTATCAGAATCCCTCTAATCGATGGAAGAACAGTTGCTCATGAAGCAATTGGTACAGCTGGAGCTGCTAGAGTAATAATCAAGCCTGCTGCTGCAGGTACTGGTGTTATAGCTGGTGGTTCAGTTCGTGCAATCTTAGATTTAGCAGGAATTCGTGATGTTGTCTCTAAATCACTAGGAGCAAGAACAAAATTAAATATGGCAAGAGCTGCTATGAACGCATTAAAGTCTATTAAGACTCCAGAACAAGTAGCAGAACTTCGCGGTAAAACAGTAGAGGAGATATTAGGATAATGAAATTAAATGAATTACAAAGAAATATCGGTGCTACTCATGCAAAGAAACGTGTAGGTCGTGGACCAGGTAGTGGTCTTGGTAAAACAAGTGGTCGTGGACAAAAAGGTCAAAAAGCACGTAGTGGTGGTAGTATCAACCCAGTATTTGAAGGTGGACAATTACCATTATATAGAAGAATCCCTAAAAGAGGATTTACTAACGCTAAATTCAAAACTGAATATGCTGTTATTAACTTAGCACAATTAAACGTTTTTGAAGATGGTACAGTAGTTACACCAGCATTATTAAAAGATACTGGACTTGTAAAAAAACAATTAGATGGAGTTAAAGTTCTAGGTACAGGAAAATTAGAAAAGAAATTAACTATTCAAGCTAATAAATTTTCAACTAGTGCATTAGAAAAGATAAAAGAGGCAGGAAGTAAAGCTGAGGTGATCTAATATGTTTAAAACTATGAAGGAATTATTTACTTCAAGTAACAAAGATTTGCGTCACAGAATATACTTCACATTAGTTTGCTTAACAGTTTTCATCTTAGGAATATCAATTAGAGTTCCTGGAACAGAAAACCTAACTAAGAATCTTGGATTCCTTGAGTTAATTAATACAATTGGTGGAGGAGCATTAAAGAATTTCTCTATATTTGCTCTAGGTGTAATGCCATATATTACAGCATCAATTATTATGCAACTTTTACAAATGGATATTATTCCATATTTTACAGAATTAAGGAAACAAGGTCACACTGGAAGACAAAAGATAAATCAAATAACAAGATATATGGGTATTGCATTTGCCTTCATTGAAGGATATGCATTTGCATTCGCTTTTCTTGGTAGAACAGGTAATCCATTACAATATATGTATATATCAGTAGTATTAACTGCTGGTACAGCATTACTATTATGGATTGGAGACCAAATAACTCAAAAGGGTATTGGAAATGGAGTAAGTTTAATTATCATGGCTGGTATTGTTGCAACATTACCACAAATGTTTATAACGGCATTCCAATCATTAGTAACATTTGATGGAACTACTCAAGTTATAGCATTAGGAATAATTAAATTTATATTATTCATTCTAGTTTATTTCGCAATTGTTATTGGAATGATCTTCGTTCAAGAATCTGAAAGAAGAATACCAATTCAATATGCAAATAAATCAACAAGTGCATATGGAAATGCACAAAGCTTTATGCCAATTAAAGTAAACACAGCTGGAGTTATCCCAGTAATCTTTGCATCAAGTTTATTATCTATACCAAGCATAGTTGCTCAAGTAGTTAATAAAGATGCAGTAACATTATTTGTACAAAAATATTTAACATATACTACACCAGTAGGTTTCATAATATATGTAATATTTATATTCTTCTTTGCTTATTTCTATACATTTATTCAATTAAAACCAGATGAATTTGCAAAGAACTTACAAGATAATGGTGGATACATTCCAGGTATAAGACCAGGGGAAGAAACTAAAAAATATGTTAATAAGATACTTTCAAGATTAACAGTTCTTGGAGCAACATTCTTATCAGTAATTGCTGGACTTCCAATATTATTCACAAGATTTACTAGTTTACCAACAACAATAACAATTGGAGGAACAGGATTGTTAATCGTAGTTGGTGTAGCACTTGAAACTTATAAACAACTAGAAGGTAGTATACTAACTAGAAGTTATAAGAGAGGATATAGTAAAAGATAATGAAAAATATTATGTTTATAGCAGCACCTGCTGCTGGTAAAGGAACTCAAGCTGAGCTTGTAGTTCAAAAGTATGGAATTCCACATATATCAACTGGAGATATCTTAAGAGAGATTTCAAAAGAAGATAGTGAAATAGGAAATTATGTTGCAGAAACATTATCTAGTGGAAAGTTAGTTAAAGATGAAATTACTTATCAACTAATTGAAGATAGATTAAAAAAAGATGATTGTAAAAATGGATATATTATAGATGGATTTCCACGTAATATAGATCAAGCCTATGAATATGATAGAATCCTAGAAAAGTTAGGATATGAAGTAGGCAATGTTATATACATTAATGTAGATAAAAACACATTAGAAAAAAGAATAACAGGAAGAAGAATTTGTGAGGACTGTAATACTATTTATAATATTAATGATAAAAATAGTTCTCCACAAGTTGAATCAATTTGTGATAATTGTGGTGGAAAGTTATATCAAAGAAGTGATGATAACTTAGAGTCATTCCAAACAAGATATAATACTTATGAGGAAAAGACTGCACCAATTATAGAACATTATAAAAAACAAGGTGTTCTAAAAGAAATAGACGGAAATGATTCAGTAGAAAACATTTTCAAAAAGATTGATGAAATTATAAGAGATTAATGTATCAATAATCCAGTATCTGATAATAAGAAGGTATTAAATACCTTCTTAGAGGATACGGTTTATTAAGTCAGGAGAGTGAAAAGATGGCTAAGGAAGATACAATTGAAATAGAAGGTAAAGTTCTTGAAATTATTCCAGGAGGAAAATTCAAAGTTCAATTAGAAAATGGACACATTGTGGAAGCTCACGTTTCTGGTAAAATCCGAATGAATTACATTCGTATCTTAGCAGGAGATACCGTAATGATAGAACTATCGCCTTATGATTTAACACGTGGGCGTATTACCTATCGTAAATAATAGGAGGGAAAAATATGAAAGTTAAAGCATCAGTAAAACCAATTTGCGAAAAATGTAAAGTTGTTAAGCGCAAAGGAAAAATAAGAATAATTTGTGAAAATCCAAAGCACAAACAAGTTCAAGGTTAATATAGGAGGTATATTGAATGGCACGTATTAAAGGTGTAGACATTCCAAATGATAAACATATCTGTATATCATTAACTTACATTTATGGTATTGGAAGAAGTCTAGGAAAAGAAATTTGTGAAGCTGTTGGAATTGATCCAACAACTAAAACAGCTGATTTATCACAAGATGATTTAGTTAAACTTCGTGATGAAATCAATAAGCATTTAACTGAAGGTGACTTACGTCGTGAAGTTAGTATGAATATCAAAACTAAAATGGAAATTAATTCATACCAAGGAAGTCGTCATAAAAAAGGATTACCTGTAAGAGGACAAAGAACTAATCGTAATGCTCGTACTCGTAAGGGTAAAGGAAAAGTAGTAGCAAATAAGAAGAAAGTTTAATTAAGGAATAATTAAAAAAGGAGGTAAGACTTATGGCTTATAAAACAAGAAAGAAAAAAGTTAAAAAGAATGTACCTGAAGGTATCGCTCATGTTCATTCTACATTTAATAATACAATTACAACTATCACAGATAAAGATGGTAATGTAATAAGCTGGGCATCATCTGGTGCTATCGGTTTTAAAGGAAGTAAAAAATCAACTCCATTCGCTGCAGGAATGGCTGCAGAAGCTGCTGGAAAAGCTGCATTCGATATGGGAATGCGCAAAGTTGAAGTACGTGTAAAAGGTTTAGGTCCAGGACGTGAAACTGCAATTCGTTCACTACAAACTGCAGGACTAGAAGTAACAGCAATCGCTGACGTTACTCCAATTCCACATAATGGATGTCGTCCACCAAAACGTCCAAGAGGATAATAGTGGTATAGCTATCCACTATTGAGTGGATGATTATAATAAATAGTTCGTGAAAAAGTAAAGGGAGGTTAGTTTCATGTTACAATTTGAAAAACCAATTTATAAAATAACTGATTCTATAGAAAGTAATTTCTATGGAAGATTCGAATTAGAACCATTAGAAAGAGGATTTGGTACTACAATTGGTAATGCTTTAAGAAGAGTTATGTTATCATCTCTTCCAGGAAGTGCAATCAGTAGTGTCAAAATTGATGGAGTACTTCATGAGTTCCAAACTATCGATGGAGTATATGAAGATGTAACTACTATTATCTTAAATTTAAAAGGTATAGTATTTAAAAATCATTCAAATGAACCAAAAGTAGTACGTATCAATACTACAAAAGAAGGAGAAGTTACTGCAGGAGATATCGAACACGACGCAGATATCGAAGTAATTAATACTGATAAAGTAATTTGTACTTTATCAAAAGGAGCTTCACTAAATATGGAAATGACTGTTACAAATGGTCGTGGATATGTAAGAAGTGAAGACAATAAGAGAATTCATGATATTAAAAAAGTTGGAGAAATTGCTGTTGATTCATTATATTCTCCTATCGAAAGAGTATCATATGAAGTTGGAAATGCTCGTGTTGGACAAGATGAAAGCTATGACAAATTAATCATAGATGTATGGACAAATGGATCAATTAAACCAGAAGAAGCAATTGCTTTAGCTTCACGTATATTAATTGAACATTTAGAAATAGTAACAGACTTATCAGCAATCGCTGATGTAAGTGGTATGATGATTGAAAAAACTGAAGATCCAAAAGTAAAAGCATTAGAAACATCAATTGAAGATTTAGATTTCTCAGTAAGAGCATATAACTGCTTAAAGAGAGCTGGAATTCATACATTACAAGATTTAGTAAACAAGAGCGAATCAGATATGATGAAAATACGTAACTTAGGTAAGAAATCTCTAAAAGAAGTATTAGACAAGATTAGAGATATGGGCCTTGTATTACGTGATGAAGATTAATAAAAGGAGGAATAACTATGGCATACAGAAAATTAGGTAGAGATAATAAACATAGAAGAAGTATGTTAGCTACAATGACAAAGCAAGTAGTTATGAATGAAAGTATTACAACTACTGATACTAGAGCCAAAGAAGTACGTAAATTCGTTGATAAAATGATTACTTACGGTAAAAAAGGTGATTTAGTATCTCGTCGTAAAGCTTTAGCATTCTTACATAATGATACTGAAGTTGTTAATAAAATATTTAATGACTTAGCTAAACGTTATGAAAAACGTGAAGGTGGATATACTCAAATCTTAAAAGTTGCTGAACGTCGTGGAGATAATTCATTAATGGTAATTTTAAGATTAGTTGAAGAAAATAAACCTGAAGAAGAAAAGACTAAAAAAGAATCTAAAAAGGAAGAAACTAAATAATAAAAAACAAGTATAAAAATACTTGTTTTTTATTGAGAATTTAACACTAGTAATGATAGGAATCTTTTGATATAATACTATTAGAAGTGGGTGATATGATGAAGGCATTAATAACAGGTGCTTCTTCAGGAATAGGCCTAGATATGGCAAGATACCTAGCAATCAAAAAGTGTGAGTTAATACTTGTCGCTAGAAGTAAAGAGAAACTCGAAGAGATACAAGAACAACTACCTACAAAAGTCACTATAATAGTTGCAGATTTATCAGATGAACAACGAGTAAAAGAACTATATGCAATGACCAAAAAAGAAAATATTGATATATTAATTAATAATGCAGGGTTGGGGGATTTTGGCCCTTTAATAGAGTCAGATTTAAATAAAGATTTAGAATTAATAGAAACTAATATAAAAGCAGTTCATATATTAACAAAATTTTTTGCTAAAGAGATGGAAACTAGAGATACTGATTCATATATATTAAATGTAGCATCTTCTGCAGCATTTCAGCCAGGTCCATTAATGAGTACATATTATGCAACTAAAGCATATGTATATCAATTGACTGAAGCTTTATATTATGAGGAAAAGAAAAAGAAAACAAAAGTACATGTTTCAGTACTTTGTCCAGGACCAGTTGAAACAAACTTCAATAATGTAGCAGGAGTACATTTCTCAGTTAAACCATTAACAAGTTCTTATGTTGCAAAATATGCAATAGACCAAATGTTTAAAAACAAGTTATTAATTATACCTGGATTTAAAATGAAATGTGCAAAATTCTTTAGTAGATTTATTTCAGATAAAACAAAATTAAAGATTACATATAATATTCAAAAGAAAAAAGCCAGCTAATAGTTGGCTTTTATATCTTTAGGGGGGAGGTATTATTATGGAAGTCATTTTAAATATAAATAATGTCCACTTTGGGAAAAAACTAGAAGATATTAGTATGTATATAGATAAAGATAAAATAACATCTATCGCAGGATCAAACAATAGTGGAAAAACAACTTTAATTAAAATAATAGGAAGAATATTTGATACAAATGCAAATATTATTTATGATGGAAAAAGTATTTATGATTATAAATTAACGGATTATATAAAATTTGTAAGCGTAATTATACCTAAAGAAATTATTTTTATTGAAAATACTTTAGAAGAAGAATTAATTATAGAAGCAGATAATTACGACGAAGATACTAAGAATAAAATAGATTATATAGTTAAAGGATTAAAAATAAAAAGATTATTAACAAAAAATGTTAATCAATATAATAGTAAAGAACTAATACTTTCTCAATTAGCCTTATCATTAGTAAATAATAAGAAATTATTATTAATGGATAATTTAGATTATTATCTAAATGATAAAGAATTAACTGATATTAATAAGTTCTTAAAAGGTTATATAAAAGATTACGGATTAACAGTCATCTATACAACAACTAATCTAAATCAAACACTATCTTCTGATTATTTATACATAATTGATAAAGGAAGAGTACTATTAAAAGGAGAACCAATAACAGTACTTCAAAAAGATAATATAGTAAATAAAGCAGGATTGGAAGTTCCATTTATGATAGATTTATCAGTAAAATTAAGAGATTATGATTTAATAAAAAATATTATTTTAGACAAAGAAAGATTGGTAGAGGAAATATGGAAATAATATTTAAGAATTATAAATATAAAGATAATAATCTTAACTTTACAATAAAAGATAATGAAATAAATGGAATAGTAACTAATAATCAAGAAGAAATAGTAGATATATTAAAATTAAAACTTAAATATACTGGTAAAATAACAATAGAAGGACAATTAATAAAAGATCCAATAGAGTATAAGAAAAAGATAAATATAGTACCAGTTGAAATAGACAATAATATACATTTTCAAACAGTTTATGATTTATTAGAAAATGAAGTATTAAAAAGAAAAATAAGTCCAAAAAATCTAGAAAAGAAAGTAGAAGATTCACTTAAAATAGTAGGACTAGAAGAAGAATTATTAGATAGGAATATATATACACTATCTAGTTCAGAAAAGAAGTTTATTCAGCTCGCAATGGCTTTGCTATCTAATCCTGAATTACTAATTTTAATTGAACCATTTAAAGTACTAGATAAAGATAATGAAAAGAAACTTATAATGTTACTAGAAAGAATAAATGAACGTTATAATAAGACAATAGTAATAGTAGATAATAATATTAATAATATATATAAATATACAAATAATTTAATTATATTTAAGAATAATAAGATAGTTAAAGAAGGTAAAACATTTGATATATTAACAAATGTAGATTATTTAAAAAAGAATAAGATAGATATACCTGATATAGTAGAAATAACTTATTTAGCTTTAAAAAATAAAAAAGTTAAAATAGATTATCATAAAGATATTAGAGATATTATTAAAGATATATATAAACACGTATAGGGGTGTAATATGAGATACTTAATTAAATTTTCATATGATGGTACAAATTACTCTGGTTTCCAAAAACAAAAAGGATTAAATACAATAGAAGAGAAACTAGAAGAAGCTTTAACTAAGATTAATAATGGTAAAAAAACAACTATAACAGCAACAGGAAGAACGGATAAAGGAGTTCATGCCTTATGTCAATATGGACATGCTGATATAGAAGTTAATATTACTGAAAAGAAACTTAAAAGAGCAATGAATAGTAATTTACCAGATGATATACACGTAATAGAAACTAAAGTAGTACCAAATGATTTTCATGCTAGATATAATGTTAAAGAAAAAGAATATAAATATATTATTAATGTTGGAGAATATAACCCATTAGAAAGAAATTATGTTTATCAATACAACTATAATTTAAATATAGATAGTATGAAAGAAGCAATTAAATACTTTGAAGGAGAACATGATTTTAGATCATTTGTTACAGATAATAAAGAAAAAGAAAATTGTATTAGAACAATAACTTATACAAATATAGAAACAAATAATAATAAGATAATTATTACCTTTAAAGGTAATGGATTTTTAAGATATCAAGTAAGAAATATGATAGGATTATTAATAAAAATTGGAGAAAATAAAATATCCCCAGATTCTGTGGAAAACATAATTGAAAGTAAAGATAGAACAAAAGCAAGTAAAACTGCTCCTGCAGAAGGATTATATTTAGTAAATGTCAAATATTAACAACAAAAAAGCACTAAAACTATTGATTTTTAATGCTTTTTTTAGTATAATTCTAATCGGTACATTCAAATATCCCACCTTAACTAGAACCCGGGAAATTCTAGTTAGAGTAAAAGGAGAAAAAATATGACAAGTTATATGCAAAAGAAAGAAACTGTAGAACGTAAATGGTATGTAATCGACGCTGAAGGAAAACCTTTAGGTAGAGTTGCTAGCTTAGCTGCAACTTACTTACGCGGAAAACATAAACCAACATATACACCAAATATTGATTGTGGAGATAACATTATTATTATCAATGCTGAAAAAGTTGAATTAACTGGAAACAAGTTAGATAAGAAAATGTATTATAACCACTCAATGTATACAGGTGGTTTAAGAGAAAGAACTGCAAGAACTATGAGAGAAGAATATCCAACTGAAATGGTGGAAAGAGCTGTAAAAGGAATGCTTCCACATAACAGACTTGGAAGACAAATGTATAAGAAACTATTCGTATATGCAGGAAGCGAGCACAAACAAATGGCTCAAAAGCCAGAAGTGCTTGAATTAAAGTAGGAGGGTTAAATAATGGCAAAAGAAAAGAAAAACGCTTACACTGGAACAGGACACAGAAAGACTAGTGTTGCTAGAGTAACACTTACTCCTGGAAAAGGAAAAATTACTGTTAATGGAAGAGATGTAAGAGAATATTTCCCTTCAGAAATTTGTGTAATGGATTTAACTCAACCATTAGTATTAACTAATACTCAAGATATGTTTGATGTTGATGCTAAAGTTAGTGGTGGAGGATTCCAAGGACAAACTGGAGCAATCCGTTTAGGAATCACTAGAGCACTATTACAATATGATAGTACTACTCCAGCTGATTCAGAAAATAGTTTCAGAAAAACTCTTAAAGTTGCAGGATTTATTACAAGAGATTCTCGTAAGAAAGAACGTAAGAAACCAGGATTAAAGAAAGCACGTCGTGCACCACAATTCTCAAAACGTTAATTCAGTTTTACAAAGCTCACTGTGTGGGCTTTTTTCTTTTATTTAAAATTGATACACTCAAATAAAGGAGTAATAATATGATAGGAGGATATTCTCAATTAGTAAAATATAAAGGAATGACACTTAAAGTATATGTTACAAGTAGTAGTTCACATTCTAATTATGAAGAAACAGGAGTACTTACTAATCTTATGATTGGTACGGGAGAAAATGGAGCATTCATAGAACTAGATAATGAAAAAATCATAAATATTAGATATATAATTAAAATGGAAATAGTAAAATAAAAAAAGTGTTGATCATTCAACACTTTTATTCTTCTATAAATTTTCTAATTCCATATCTTGTAAGTTGCTCTATCATATTACCAACTTCTTCAGGATCTCCATCAAAACCAGATTCAATCCAATAATTAATAACACCTAAAGCGGCATTAAATAAGAATACAGATGCATATTCAATATCCCTTTCTTTAAGATGAGGATTTTTTTCTAACCATTTATTTCTACTATACTTATATGAGATATCTAAAATATCATCCATAAATAATAGATTATTCTTCTTATTAAAAATTACTTTCGCAAGTTTCTTTTCATTAAGTAATGCCTCTAATAATTTTTTAACTAATATAGAAATAGTAATATTTTTATCATGATTATCAATAATAATATTTTTTAATTCTCCAACAAACTCATTTTGAATTTTATCATATAAATCAAATATATCTAAATAATATCTATAAAAAGTAGCTCTATTAATATCCGCAAGACTACATAATTCACTAACAGTAATCTTTTTAATTTCTTTTTCCTCTAATAAAGTAATAAATGTATCTTTAATAACTTTCTTAGTATATTTAACTCTTCTATCCATATAAACCTCCTATTAAACAAATTTTTAAAAATGTGTATAAAATCGTACAACAATTTTTATATTGCATATTGAATACCTCGATACACACATTATATAATACATTTGAAAATTATACAACAATTGTTTAAGAAAAGAGGCTTAATATGAATTTGTTTAAAAGAAAAAAGAAAAAAGAAAAAATATATAATAATCCATGGGAAAAGTATTATGAAGAAGGAAAAGAAACAATAGATATTCCAGATATATCAATATATGAATATTTAGAAAGACATTATATTAAAAATGAATATGCTATTGCGATTAATTATTTTAATCAAAAAACTACATATAGAGAATTAATAAATAAAATTGATCTATGTGCAAGAGCGCTAGTTTCATATGGAGTAAGAGAAAATGATGTAGTATCAGTATGTTTACCGAATGTTCCAGAAGCAATAATTGCTTTTTATGCAATTAATAAAGTAGGAGCAATTGCTAATATGATGCATCCATTATCTGCAGAAGTTGAAATAAAAGATTCTTTAATAAGAACTAATACAGTATTATTTATTACTTTAAATATTACATTTAATAAAGTAGAAAATATAATTGATGAAACTAAGATATATAAAACAATAATAGTATCACCTAAAGACTCAATGCCAACATTCTTAGGTTTAGGTTATATGTTAACAAAAGAATTATCTCTAAATATTCCTAAAGATAATGAAAAATATATGTTATGGAATGATTTTATACAAAGAGGATATAAATATAATAAAAAATGTTTAAAACCAAGAAAATTAGACGATGATGCAGTTATTCTTCATAGTGGAGGAACAACTGGAACACCTAAGAGTATAGTACTAACTAATGGTAATATAAACGCAATTATGGAAGAGGCTAAAATATGTTTCCCAAACTTAAATACAAAAGATACATTTTTATCAATACTACCATTATTTCATTGCTTTGGTTTAGTTGTTAATGTATGTGCACCATTAATTTTAGGATCTACTATTGCCTTAATTCCACAATTTGATCCTAAAAGATTTGATAAACTCATAAAGAAATATAGACCAACAGTACTTTTAGGAGTACCAACTCTATTTGAAGCATTAATTAAAAATCCATATATGATTAATTATGACATGTCATATGTAACAACAGTAGTAAGTGGAGGAGATTCATTAACTATAGAAAAGAATCAAGAAGTAAATAAATTCTTAGAAGAACATAATTGTAGTGCAAGAATTATGCAAGGATATGGAATGACTGAAACTACTGGACCTGCCGCAATAGGATTTAATAATTCAGATAAATTGGGTTCAATAGGAATACCCCTTCCAAGTACTGATATAAAAATATTAAATATTGAGACTATGGAAGAAATGAGATATGGAGAAATAGGAGAAATCTGTATAACAGGACCAACTGTAATGTCTAGATATTTAAATGATAAAAAAGAAACAGATAATATTATAAAAGTACATGAAGATGGAAGAAGATGGGTACATACAGGAGATTTAGGTTATATGGATGAAGATGGAGTATTATTCTATGTTCAAAGAATGAAGAGAATGATTATTACATCAGGATATAATGTATATCCATCACATATAGAAAAAGTATTGGAAGAACACGAATTTGTAGAATCATGTGGAGTTATAGGTATACCAGATCCATATAAAGTAGAAGTACCAAAAGCCTTTATAGTATTAAAAAAAGGTGTAGAAGCAACACCAGAAACTACTAAAATACTAAAAGATTATTGCTACAAGAATTTATCCAAATATATGATTCCAAAAAAGTTTGAATATAGAGACAGTTTACCTAAAACACTTGTTGGTAAGATTGATTATAGAAAACTAGAAAAATAATTATATATATTGTAAAACCATAAAAATAATTATATAATAAAATATATAATTAGAATAATACGGGGTGATTTCTAGTGATAGTTAGATTAATCAAGAAAAGAAAAATTTACAACTTCACTTTACCAACTAAAATATCTGGAAATTATTGGATAACAGACAACGATTATTTAGGAAATGTACGAAACCTTATCAATGTTGAAGAAGAAAATGGACAATGGAAAATAAAGTCCGACTTCGAAACAAAAATAATGTCTGGAGAGGTAGAAGTAGAATCTGCATATTTAAAAGATTATTGCTTATACTTCTTAAAGATTAATACAGATAATGAATATGTTATTTTATATTGTTCTCCAACAGTAGAAAAAGAAACATATAAGTTTAGAATTAGAGACAAAGGTGAAATTTTAATTGGTAATGATAGTAGAGCCCCAATAAGTTATAACTATCCACTAGTATCACGCCAACAAGCTAGACTTGTATATAGTAACGGAATATGGGTTATACAAGATCTTAATAGTAAATACGGAACTTATGTTAATAATGTAGCAGTCTCTACAAAACAATTGGAATATGGAGACATTGTTTTCATTATGGGATTAAAATTAATTGTTATGAAAGATACAATAATGATTAATAGAATAGGTAATTATCTATCAGTAGATAATTCATATTTTGAATCAATTGGACCAGTAATACAAAAACAAGTAGAATTTGATAATCCAGATGAAGAAACAATTGAGTTCTTTAAAGAAGATGATTATTTCTATAGAGCACCAAGATTTAAAACTGGAATTGAAGATGCAATTATAACAATTGATCCGCCTCCAGCACAACAAGAAGAAAATAAAACTCCTGCAATATTTACCGTAGGACCAATGCTTACAATGGCAATGATGTCAATGTCTACAGGTTATACTTCATTACAAGGAGTAATTGAAGGAACAACAGACCTTAAAGCAGCAGCACCTACATTAGTAATGTCAGGAGCAATGATTTCTACAATGTTATTATGGCCAACATTACAAAGAAGATATCAAAAGAAACAAAAGAAAAAAGCTGATAAAGAAAGATTAACTAAATATAAGAAATATCTTGAAGAGAAAAAAGCTACTATTCAAGCTGAAATGAAAATTCAAAGACAAATCTTAATAGATAACTATCTACCATTAGAACAAATAAGGGAAATTATTTATCAAAAGAAGAGAAATCTATGGGAAAGAGAAATAGGTCAAGAAGACTTCTTGGATTTAAGATTGGGTGTAGGATCTACTGCACTAAGAGGATCAGTTAATGTTCCTGAAGAACATTTCTCTATGGTAGATGATGACTTATTAAATGAAGTATATAAAGTTGGAGCAGAATCAAGAATGCTTGAAAATGTTCCAGTATCATTAAACTTCATTACAAGAAATATTTCAGCTATTATTGGAACAGCTACAAATAAAGATCAATTTGTTCAAGGATTAATTCTTCAAATGATAACTTTCCATAGTTATGAAGATTTAAAAATAGTAGTAATGACAAATGATCAAAATGAAAGTAAATGGAGTTACTTAAAAGTAGCACCACATAACTGGGATAATAATAAGACATTTAGATATTTTGCAACAAACTTAGATGAAGCAAAAGAAATATCTCTAGAACTAGAAAAAGAAATGCAACAAAGAAAGTTTAGAGATAATAACGGAAAAATGGAATTAAATGGTGTAGACTATAGAGGTTATAAACCATATTACTTAATTATAACTGATGATTATAAAATGGTAAGAGATCTTGAAATATTAAAAGATGTTCAAGATATGCCAATCAACTTTGGATTCAGTTTAGTTGTAGTAAGTCCAAGATTAATAAATATACCTAATGAATGTAAAACATTTATAAGTATAGGAGATAAAAAATCAGGTGTATTTGAAAATGAGTTAGTTTCAAATAAACAAAAAGAATTTGAAGCAGACTTTGATCCAACATTAAATATGTATGAATGTTGTAAGATTATAGCAAATATACCAATCGATATAGCAAAAGAGAGTAGAGCTTTACCTACATCAGTTTCATTCCTTGAAATGTATAATGTAGGTATGGTTGAACAATTAAACGTTTTAAATAGATGGAAAGTAAATGATCCAACTAAGTCATTACAAGCACCAGTTGGATTAGATAAAACAAGAGAATTATTTAAACTGGACCTACATGAAAAAGCACATGGACCACATGGACTTATCGCTGGTATGACAGGTTCTGGTAAATCTGAATTCATTATCTCTTATATTTTATCAACTGCCTTAAACTACCATCCATACGAAGTATCATTCGTACTTATCGACTATAAAGGTGGAGGTTTAACAGGAGCATTTGAAAATAGAGAGACTGGTGTTAAATTACCACACCTTGCAGGAACTATCACAAACTTAGATACTGTAGAGATGAACCGTTCTTTAGCATCAATTCAGTCAGAATTACGTAAACGTCAAAGAATGTTTAATGAAGCAAGAGACTCATTAAATGAAAGTACAATTGATATTTATAAATATCAAAGCTTATATAGAAGAGGAATGGTTAAAAATCCAATTTCTCATTTAATAATCGTATCAGACGAGTTCGCTGAGTTAAAAGACCAAAGACCAGAATTCATGGAACAATTAATTTCAACAGCCCGTATCGGACGTTCCTTAGGAGTTCACTTAATTCTAGCAACACAGAAACCATCTGGAGTTGTTAATGACCAAATCTGGTCAAACTCTAAATTTAGAATATGTTTAAGAGTTCAAGATAAATCAGACTCAATGGATATGATTAAATGTCCAGATGCTGCAGAATTAAAGAATACTGGTAGATTCTACTTACAAGTTGGTTATAACGAATTATTCGCAATGGGACAAGCTGCTTGGGCAGGAGCTCAATATTATCCAACCGAAAAGAGAAAGAAAAAAGTAGATCAATCTATCTCAATTGTAGATAATGTAGGTAGTGTAATTAAATCTCTTGATACAAAGAAAGATGATATTCAAGTACCATCTCAAGGTGAAGAGATTACTAATATTATTAAATACATAGTTGAAGAAGCAAAGAAAGAAAATATTTCTATTGATCAATTATGGTTACCAAGAATACCTGATGTTATCTATACAGATAAAATTAAAGAAAAATATAATGTTCAAACTGTAAAAAATGACATTAATCCAATAATTGGAGAATATGATGATCCTGATAACCAATCACAAAATGTATTAACATTACCACTATCAAGAGAAGGAAATACAATAGTATTTGGATCTGCTGGTAATGGTAAGGAATTAATGTTAGCAGGAATTATCTATTCAACTATTTCTACACATGATTCTAAAGAAGTAAACTTCTATATCATGGACTTCGGAGCTGAAACATTAACAATGTTTAGAAAAGCACCACATGTAGGAGAAGTAATCTTATCAACAGATGCAGAAAAGATTGCAAACTTATTCAAGTATGTAAATAATGTTATCGAAGAAAGAAAGAAAATATTCGTTGATTATAATGGATCATTTGATTTCTATATAAATCATGGTGGAAAACAAATACCATTTATAGTAATAGTAATTAATAATGTAGAAGCATTTATGGAAACTTATCCAGACTATGAAGAAATGATTGGTCAAATGACAAGAGACTGTTTAAAATATGGAGTAGTATTCATATTCAGTACAAATGGTCCAAATACAGTACGTTATAGATTAAGACAAAACTTTAAACAAAACGTTGTATTACAATTCAATGACCCAATGGATTATTCATCAGTAATACCTGGAGTTAGAAAGAAAGAACCATCTAAGATATATGGTCGTGGATTAATACTATTAGATGCAATTTATGAATTCCAAACTGCATATGCTTATAAAGAAGAGCGTATGGCAGATTATGTTAAAGTAATAAGTGAAAAATTAAATGAAATTTGTGATTTCAAAGCACCAAAGATACCAATCTTACCAGATGCAGTAACACAAGAAGTAGTAGCAGATTACTTAGGAAAGATGAACTCTATCCCAGTTGGAGTAGAGAAAGAAAGTCTAGAAATGGCTACAATCAACCTAAACAATACATTTATGTACAATGTTACTGGAGAAGATATTACATCAGATCCAAGATTTATCAGAGGATTTATCAGAAACTTACTTGCACTTCCAAACAGCTTTGTAGATGTATTTGATGCTAACGCAGTATTAAATGAATTAAATTATGAGAATACTAAATATAGTAATGATGCATGTTATACATCAATAGATAAGTTACAGGAAGCTTATGATAAGAATGATCCTAATACTACAACATTTGCTATGTTAATAAATGTTCAAGCTATGATGAATAAATTAAGTGCTATTGAAAAAGGTAAATTTACAGAATTAATTACAAACTGTAAACAAAGAAATAATATTAAATTCATTATTGTAGATACAATAGACGTAATCAAAGGAATTGCTTTCGAAGCTTGGTACAAAGGAAACTGCGATATGGCAGAAGGAATTTGGCTAGGAAATGGATTAGGAAACCAATTCACATTAAAGGTAACAACAAATTCAAGAATACTAAGACAAGAAGTAGATCCTGGTTTCGGTTATGTAATTAGAAAAGGTAAAGCTGCATTAATGAAATTAATGTCAGATGAATAGGAGGAAAGAGTATGAATAACAAAATATTAATAGAATTACAAATACCTCTTATTGAAAAACAATTTGATTTATTTATACCTATTAATAAAAAGATAGGTACAATTAAAAATCTTGTGGAACAAGCATTAGTAGAATTAACTGATAGTGCTTATATTCCAAAAGAAGAATCAAATTTCTATAGTAAAGAAACAGGAGATATCTATGATGTTAATAAAACAGTAAGAGATACAGACTTAAAGAATGGTTCAAGAATAATACTAATATAAGGAGGGAACTATGACTGATTATAATGACTATATAACAGCAGTAAATAAGATATTTGATTATCTTGCTAAAATGAAAGCAGGATGGAATAATATGGATAATATGAATTATATTGAAAGCATCGAAGAGTATAAAGATAAAGTTATAAGTAATGCTGAAAAATTTAAACAACCAGCACCAGTTCCTACACAAAAACCCGAAGCTTTAGATTCAGGAGATGGTAATGGACCAAAACTAGAAAGTCTTCCTGAAAATAATGAGTTAAAAGTTGAAGAGTCAGAAGAATCTAATGATGGTGTTCAAGATGATAGTTTGGAGGCGTTAGGTGATGATTGATAAAATTTCATATGATCAAATGTTACAAATATCTAAAGATTTAAAGGATCAAGCAGAAAAAATACAAGCATTGGCAGAGCCAAGAGAATTATTAGACTTAGTAGACTTTGCATCTACTGTAGAAGGTTATTCTAAATTCTTAGAAAATACAGTAGAACTAAATAAAGATGCAGATAAAGCATTAAAAGAATTAAGAGAAAAGAAAAGATAGAATAAATTCTATCTTTTTTTTAAAATTCAAAATACTTTAATGTCTTATTACTATTACAATCTAATCCAGTAACATAACTAGTATTATCAAATAACTTTTCTAAATCAATATCTTTATTATTAACATAGTCATAACAACCACATATTATTACTTTAGCTTTCTTTATAGCTCTTAAATATAATTCAGGAAAACTCTCAGTACTAGTCATACTATAAGTAGTAGGATTTCTCCATAATCTATGATCTAAGTTTAAAAAGTTATGTCTATCCTCTAATGGATAATGATAACTAATAGCTTCAAATCTATAAGTTCTATTAGTTGTAAAAGTATCAACTAACTTATACATAAATTTCTTAATACCATAAGGATCTCTTCTAAATAATTTTAATGAATACTTCATCTGTTTAATAGACTTATAATATATCTTATTCATATCACTAATTTTATAAGTATTAAAGAAAGAAAAATCTATCGCATTATTTAAATCATTAGAAAAAGCTTTAGTATCAAAACAAAACTTACCTATATCAAACTTATATGGATTAATATTCTCTCTTCTTTTAACCATATCATTATCTATAAATGATTCCATAAAAGTATGCATATTATTATATTTATAAGTATATTTATTATTCTTATCAAATATACCTGTCTTATATATAATATAAGGATGAATAGTAGAATCAAGCACATAATGACATATAAATCCTACTATAAATGAATAAGTATCTATATCATTAATATTATTGTCTTTAACATATCTTAATAAATTAATAAAAAACTCTTGAGTTTTATTATTATGAAAATATGATTGAAAATCTCTTATCTTTTTACCGGGTAATATTGAGAATAAATTATAAAACATTAAACTATCTGTACTTTGACCAAACATCATTGATCTACGTATGTTTAATTTACTTTTAATACTATCAGGTAATATATCAATAACATCTTTTACAAAGTATGCATGTGTAATCGTTGCTGGCATAATTCTCCTCCCTAAAAAAGTCTATTTAATTATATCATAAAAATAACATTTTTATATAATAATATGATATAATCTATAATAGGGTGAGACTATGATAGCAAAACAATTTAAAAACTTAGATGAACAAATAGAAATCTTTAAATGTAAAGGTATGCAAGTAAAAGATGAAAAATTTGCAAAAGGTGTATTATTAAGAGAAAACTATTTCTTCTTAAATGGATATAGACATCTATTTTTAAATTCAGAAACAGATAGAACTTTTAAACAAGGAACCACTTTTGAAGAGATGTATAGTCTATTCCTATTTGATAGATCAATAAGAAATGTTCTTTTTAAATACCTATTAGTAATAGAAAATAATTTGAAATCTATTACTTCATATCAATTATCTAAGAAATATGGATATAGAGAAAGAGACTATTTAAAAGCAAAGAACTTTACTAATGCTCCAGAAAGACAAGCTCAATTAAATGATTTATTAAAGAAAATGAAAAGACAAATAAGAGTAAATGGATCTCAACATAGTGCTACTCTTCATTATGTATCTAATTATGGATATATTCCATTATGGATATTAGTAAAAGTATTATCATTTGGTATAGTAAGTGAAATGTATTCAATACTAAAACCAGAAGATCAAAAAGATATATCAAGTATTTATAATATTCCATATGATGAATTTATGGTATATTTACCAATACTAGCTAATTATAGAAATCTATGTGCTCATGAAGATATCTTATATGAAAATAAAACTCAAAAAGCAATAGATGATACTATATATCATCAATTATTAAAGATACCTCAAGAAGAAGGAGAATATACTCAAGGTAAGAATGATTTATTTGCTTTAATAATTATTATGAAACAAATGCTACAACAAGAAGAATTTAAAAATATGACTATAGAAATAGATAATATTATAGAAACATTAAACTATAATTTAAATACTATTAAAGTAGAAGACGTATTAAATAGAATGGGATTCCCTCTAAATTGGAAAGATTTAGCTAATATAGAGAGGAGTAAGGATATAGATGAATAAAAAGGAAGTAGTAAAACTAGTTTCCTCTTTTCTATTAGGAGGAATATTTGTACTATTCTTAATGAGATTTACTCCTTTTATTAATAATATTGTAATAGTAAAAGATAAAACTAGAATATATGAAAAGACATCTCTAAATAAATCTATAAATAAAGTATATGATTCAACAGTATTAATAAAATCAGGTGGATCTATAGGATCTGGTTTTATATATAAAGTAGATAAAAATTATGCTTATATATTAACTAATGAACATGTACTTGGAGAAGATAATAATATAGAGTTTACAAGTACCAAAACTACTACAGGAGAAGTTCTTGGTAAAGATAAATATATAGATCTAGCAGTATTAAGAGTATCTAAAAAGTATGCTAAACAAGTTGCTAATCTAAGTGATAAAGATGTAAATTTAGGAGACCAAGTATTTACTATTGGTAATCCATTAAGTGATAAATATAAGTTTTCTATTACTTCAGGTATTATTTCAGGTACTAATAGAAAAGTAAAGAAAATAATAGATGAAGATATAGATTATTATCTAGATACAATACAATTAGATGCATCAGTAAATCCAGGAAATAGTGGAGGACCACTTTGTAATATAAATGGTGAAGTAATAGGTATAGTATCTGCTAAACTAATGGAAGAAGATGTAGAAGGTTTAGGTTTCGCAATACCAATAGATATAGTAAAGAACTATTTAGATGAATTAGAAAATGGTAAAGATATTAAACATCCTACACTAAGTATTGATATGAGAGATACAGGAATAGGAGTTAAAGTAGATGAAATATCTAAAGATAGTGATGCAATTAACTGCCTAAAAGAAGGAGATTTAATAATTAAATTAGATAAAGAAGAAGTAATAGATTCTGCTGATTTAAGATACTTATTAAATAAAAAAGAAATAGGTAATAAAATAAAAATCACTTTTAAAAGAGAAGGTAAAGAAAAAAGTTGTACTGTAAAATTAAAAAGTTCTGAATAACAGAACTTTTTTATATGCTATAATTAAGGTATGATAGATAAAAGACAAGAGAGAATCAAAAACTATTTAGATCTAATAAAATCCAATAAAGCATATATTAGATATGTTGAGTCTTTTGGTGAAGATAATAGGATTAATGATTGTAATTTAAATAGATTAAAAGTAGCATATGCAGCTTTTGCTCTTTTGTTGTGGAAAGATGAATATATAAAGAAAGACAGTGAAAAGAATCTATCCACAATTGTTGTGGATAAACTATTAGAAAGATATATTGCTAATATTGCTTCTACTAATAATGAAGGTAAATGGCAAATAGGGGATATAGTATTTGAATCTAATTTAGAAGTAATAGATAAAGTAAGAAATAAATTAGCTCATGGAGATTATACAGTAGATAGAGATTTTATTTACTTCGAAATAGATGATAAACAAGGAAGTATTGAAATAAGTAAATTAGTTAGCCTAGTAGTAAGTTTAGGAAATGACTGGGAGAAAATGAAAGAACATGGAGAAAATACTTATGCAGTACTAAGAAATTCTAATCCATATTATAATCCAGATATAAATATAGATAGTGAAGATAAATTAGATAAAGCAATAGATAATATATCTTATATAGAAATAAAAGATAAACCAAAAAATGGTCATATTAGAGATCTACAATATATTCAAATGGTATACTTCTTAAAAGAAAAAGTAATGAAAGAAGTAGCAGGAATGAAAGATGTTATTAATCTAACAAGTATACCTCATATAAAAGGTATATTAGATCAATATGGTATAGATGCAACTATAACAGAAATACCTGCTAAAAGATTACCTAAAATAGAACAAGTAAAAGGAATGTATTTATCTAAACTTAATTATTTAAGTAAAGGAGATACTATAAGTCAACAAAAATATCTAACTCATTGGATATATGAATCAGAAAAAGAATCAATGACTAAGAAAAATGTTTACTTTGGTTTAACATCTAATCAATATTATTTCCAAGAATTAGAAAAGAATAGATCAAATAGTGTAGTAGATGTAATAAGTAAAAGTTCATTTGGAGACTTTTTAGCAGTCTTAAATGAAAAAAACATCTTATCATCTTATCTTACTAACTTTTATATCACTTATATATATGGATTAGATGATGTATTAAATATATCTAATAAAGATCATATATTAGATGTAATAGAAGGAAGAACATTTGATTTCTCTAAATTAGACTTATCAGGTATAAATCCAATAATTCATGAAGAAGAACATGAATATATGGAGTTTATTGATCAAATAAATAAAATAGATACAGATATAGAAGATACTAAAGATAGAATAAGCAAAGTATCTAATAACTTGTATTATATTAAAAGAGATATAGATCAAGGTAATGATAGAAAGAAAGATACTTATAAAGAATTAAAAGAAATAGAAACAGAATTATTAAATAGACTACAAGAATTAATAGAAAAGAAATCTAAATGTAATGCATTTATGAAAACTAATTTTACTACTTATAGAAGAAATAGATCTATTATAGAACATATAAGAAATAGTATTGCTCATGGTAATATTAGTTTAAATATATTTAATGGAGATTATACATTAAATGATGCTAAAATAACTTTAAATGATTTAGTAGATGGTAAAAGTACATTTATTTTAGAATTAACAATGGAACAATTTAATAATCTATGTAGTGACTTTAATATAGGTCAAATAGAAGAATTCTTAACAAGAGAAGAAAGAAAAGCAAAATTAACAAAATAAAAAAGAACTAAATTAGTTCTTTTTATTTTTCTCTTGCTTTATAGATTCCAAATCCAACTCCACCAACTACAGCTAGTAAAAGAACAGTTATTAATATGTCTGCAGCAACTGATTTTTCTTCCTTTTCATCTTCAGGAACAATTCCAGTTTCTACATATTGCATAATATCATATCTTTCTTCTACGCTTTGTGCATATACAGTTTTGATTTGCTCTAGAATTTCTTCTTTATATTCACTAGCAAAACCAATCCATGATTTATTACCAATAATAATATAAGGAACTCCAGTAGCAGTATCTTCTTCATGACGTAGAGTTGCAACTTGAGTCATTAATTTAGCATTATCTTCGTTATACCAAGTTTCATAATCTTTTACTTCATAGAATGAACCATATTCTTCTTCAATTTCATCTAACCAAGCTTCAAACTCAGCACAGTGAGAACATCCTTCACCTCTAAAGAAATATAATGGAACTTCTGTACTTACTGCTTCTGTTGTTTCTTCAGTAGTTTCTTCACCTTCAGCAAATACAGCTAATGGTAAAACTAAGAATGCTAATAAAATAACAAATAGAATTCTTAATTTTTTCATAAAAACCTCCTAAAAATATAATACCACAAAATATCAATTATTCAAATAATTAATTAAATAGTAGATTTATTAAAGTCAGGTATAAAACTTTCACTAGCAGTATCTCCATCTTGTACAAAAGCATTAGTAATACCTAAATCAACAGCATAATCAATAACTTCATTATATTCATCTTCAGTAATCTTTCTATTAAGATTAGAATATATACAAGTATTAACAGGAGTATATTGATTCATAATACTAATAAATATATCATTACCATAAGTCTTATATAAATATTCTATTATTTTTTTAGAATCATCTATATGTCCCGGTAATATTAATACTCTAACTACTAATCCTTTCTTTAACATACCATTATTATCTAATTCATATTTACCAACTTGTCTATACATTTCATCAATAGCCATAGTAGCATATTCAAAATAATTTGGAGAACTAGAGTAATTAACTGCTAAAGAGTCATCATAATATCTAAGATCAGCAAGATATATATCTACTAGATTTCTCATCATCATAATAGTACCAACACATTCATAACTACTAGTATTATATACAATTGGTATATTTAATTCATTACCCTTAAGTTTATGTAATAAACTAGCAATTTGCGGAACATAATGAGTAGGAGTAACTAAATTAATATTATGAGCACCCTTATCTTGTAATTCTAACATTATTTCTCCTAACTTCTTATTACTTATATATTTACCATAACCATCTAAACTAATCTTTTTATTCTGACAATAAATACATTTCATATTACAATTAGAAAAGAATATAGTACCACTACCATTAGTACCAGATATAACAGGTTCTTCCCATTGATGTAGACTGTAATAAGCTAACTTAATCTTATTATTCGCTCCACATACACCTTTATTTTCATATCTATTTACCCCACATTTCCTTGGACATAATACACATTTCTTTAATATTTCCATAATAATACCTCTTAGGTATTTTAACACAAAATAAAAAGGATAGTAAACTATCCTATATTTTTAGTAATCATAATACTCATAAATAAGAATCCCAAACATACAAGTGTTAATAATAAGATTAGTAAGAAATTAGAATATCCATAATCATCGTCAGCTTTAACATATTGTTTAGGTTTTTCTTCTATTCCAGGAGCAGTCATCTCCATATTAGAACCATCATCAAACATATTATCTAAATCATTAAAAGGATTATGATCATCATATGATTGAATAGAAGATACTGGAATATGTCTAATCATCTTACCTAATTCTTTTTTCTTCTTAATTCTCTTATATCTATTAATATCTATTTTATCCTTAAAGAAAGCTATATCATGTTTATCTTTTTCTCCTTGAGTAAACTCTTTTAAAGAATATACATATTCAGGAGGAGTAATAAATATCTTTTCTCCTTGGAAATCAACTGCTTCTTTAGGGAATATCTCATCAGATAATTCAGGAGAGTATACTTCTTCTCTTACACAAGAATTACCTTCTTCATCAGTATAATATAATTTATTAATAACAGTATGATCAGGTAATCTTTCAAAAGCAAATACACCTATATGAAAATCACTATTTGTATCTCTAGCAATTATCTCATGTTCACCAGCTGGAATACCATTCTTTATAGTTCTTGGTGAACTAAGTCTATTATCTTCAAATGTATATCCTAAACTAATACATATCTTTTTAAACTTATCTATATCTTTCTCATTAATATTAAAATCTAAATCATCATGAACTCTATCAGATTCAGTACCATATTTAATATATCCACATAAAGCTCCACATAATTGATAATCTATATTATTATCATTTAATAAATGAACTAATTCTTTTAATTTAGAATAAACTAGTTTGTGATTATTTTTAACACTAACAGAATCATATCTTATATCTACTTCTTTTTTTCTATTAATAACTATTTGAAGTAAATCATCTCTTATTTCATCTTCACTAAGATCACTATTAAGATACTTATCTAAAGCTTTATCTATTAGTTTATCTAATGAATCTACTCTTAAAAAATCATATCTTTTATATAATTCACTAACAAGAGTAGTTATAAATTCCTTTCTTGATTCCATATAATCACATCCTATATTAATTATAACACGTATAATGAGTTTAGTAAATTGAACTGATTTTGTTTTCAATTTAC
>CALYOH010000013.1 GCA_945228905.1 uncultured Caryophanales bacterium | reverse complement strand
TAACTATTTCAAGTGGATTAATTAAACCAAATTCTCCACCTTTACCAATATCAACAGAATCTCCACCATAAGCATTAGTAATATCTCTAAACTCATCTTCAGGGTCAATTATAACTATTTGACAACCATTTCTAATATGAGTTCTTAATAATAACTTAGCAGCAGTAGATTTACCTGATCCTGAAGTACCAAGCATTATCATATTGGCATTATTTCTATTATTTTCTTTACGAATTTTATATAAGAATTGATTAAATAAAATTACTCCTCCAGAGAAATCTACACCGAATAAGCAAGATAATCCTGGATCTTTAATACTATCAAATATAAATGGATACATTGCAGCAATAGTAACAGAAGGGATTGGAGTACCAATTCTTTCTTCTATCTCTTGTTTAGGGAAAATTGGTAAAATTGATTTTAAAATCTTTTCTTGTTCAAATCTTAAAGAAATTGCTCTAAGTTCCATAGAATCTAAATAATTCTTAACATTTAGTTTCTTTAATTCTAATTCCTCTTTAGTATTAGCAGTAATCATAATATGCATTTGAAAGTCGAATATTCTAGCTTGACTACCAGCAAGCATAGAAATAAAATATTCCAAACTTTCAGCATCTTGTCTAATTCTTTCCTTAGTAGTTTGATCCCTTTCATCATGATATCTTTGTTTCAAATCAGCAACTTGCTTATTTAACATTTTACTCATTTCTTGGAAAGGAACTGGAATATGTTTAACTACAACTTTAATACCTGACATATTAGTTAAACTAGATAAATATCCAGGCATAATATATTTAGGATAACTTATTACAGTAAGAATAGTAGCATACTTATCACTAATATAAAAATCACTAAGATTAAAGCTCAATCCTTTAGGAGCTATTTGACTTCTTAAACCTGTACTCATACTGGCATCACCGTTCCAAACTCTGAAGTATTTCCTCCATTTAAGAAGTTCTCAAGAACTAATCTTAAATCAGAATTACTAATTAATGATGCATTTAATCCACAAGTAGCAAGCCCATTAATCATTTGACGTACTCTCTTTTGTAATAAATCTACATCTTTACTCTTAAACATGAAATAATATTCAGTATCAACTACATTATTTCTTATAAATGTTTCACCCTTTTCAATATCCTGTAATATTAATTTTCTAATAGCAGGAGATTGAGTTTCATTCAATAATAATTGCATTTGTGACATATAAACTGAAATATCAACTGGTCTATCAGCAACAATTAACCAAAATTCATAATCAATTGTATTATAGAAGTTTCTTAAAGCTATTAACATATTATTTTGTAGATCAGGGTCTAAAATAAATATGTTTTTAGGAGTTATTTTAACACCAGTAACTTTATAATTATCACGAGTAATAATCATATTATTTTGAATAGCTCTAACTGGTAACCAGTCTTCAGTATATGAACTAGTGCTTCCTTTTTTTGATGACACGTTTATAACACCAACCTTTCCATTTATAATGACGACGATTTGTTAAATAATCATATGCCTCTAAAATCAAATTTAACATATTATGATAGTTTGGTATCGGCATTACTAAGAATGCAGTAAGTACAGCCGGAGCCAAACACATTAATGTAACCCAATTACTAGAAAGAGGTAGAAATGCGATTAGTATAAATGTAGCAAGTACACCTCCACCAAATAAGCCCAAATCAAATGGTTTAAATAAACCGAATATTAGCTTACCTCTTTTTGTATTAGCGGGTATTAAATATTGATTATACACTTAATATCACACTCCTTATTCTATTTCTTAGATTCAGCTGCTCTATCTCTATTAGCTTTAGCTTGAGCATATCTACCACTGCTCTTTATTTCAGTAGCACCACGACCGGCAGCAAATGAACTTCCCTTGAACGTAGCTCCAAAGTTATCTAAGCTATCAGCAGCAACAGCGTCTTCCTTTTTGCTAGGAAGATTTCTAAATTCGCTCCATACACCATCTGGGTCATCAGCGTATACACGTGCTGTTTCAATAATTTGAGTAAGACCTTCAACAACTTCTCTTTCTTGTGGATTTTGTAAATCTCCTTGATGCTTACGTAAGTAGTTGATTCTTTGTTTTTGAGCTGATTTAACAATATCATCCATTGTTTGTAATTCAGTTTGAGAATATCTTCCAGAAGATTGCATACGTTTATATGTATCATTTAATTCCTTAACAGAATAAGCTTTACCGTCCTCAAGTATTGATTCACCATTGATTAATAATGATCCACCTCTTTGAACATATCCACCTCTACGAGCGTGGGCAGCAGCATCTCTATTACCATTAGCATCTTTTGCAACCCAGCCATCACTATCAAGGGCACTTTGAACACTCTTCCAAGCACCTTCTGCTCTTTGATATCTTGCAACTTTTTGATCAAGTAAATCTGCTTCTGTTTGTAAACCTGCATTAGTTTGTAATCCAGCAAGCATTCTACCTCCAAATGTCGAATCGTCAGCAGCATGAGAGTAATTTAATTGGTTATTCTTACGAACACCTGTCATTACATTACTCCATGTAGCATCTTTATTATTCCACCAGTCTTTACCAGATCTCCAGCCTCCCATTGCTCCACCAGAGATACCAGCCATTATTGACTGAGCAAGATTTCCACCATTTTGACGAGTTGCGACAGCGTTTGAAATTCCACCACCTAAAACTCCAGCACCCATAGCGGCAACACCACCAAGGTTTCTGAATCCACCAAATAGTTTTCCAACTTCTCCTTTAAGTCCAAGAACTTCTTTTATGAACTTAGGAGCTTGTTTTGCAAATATAAATAAACCAATCCAAATAGCAATATAAGTAAATACTTTTAATAATCCACTACCTGCATCCATTACTAATCCATGAACAATCATGTCTTGAATTAAAAATATTACAAAGTATACTGCAGCTAATCTAATAAATAAATCTAGATAAGTTGAAGTTAAAGTCTTAACCCAAGCATTAAATGCTCCATCTTTCCCACCTTTAGGATCCATATAACTAATTATAGGTATAGGTGCAATAAGTCTAAGTACTGCTAATTTAACAGCACGGACAGCAACATCAATTGTAAAACTTAATAAAATAAATATAAATACAACTGGAACTATAAAAGATAAAAGCGGAGTATATGTAAATACATATTTAGTTGTTCCAGTAAGTTTTTGGAAACCAGTCCATAAACTATTCAAGAACCCTGGTTTAGCCTGACTATCACAAGTAAGATTAACCATACTTATAATATCTCCAGGATTAGCATCAATTCTTGTATATGCAGCAAGTGCATCATCATCAATATCTGTACATACACGGTTTTCATTAATTGTAGCTGCATCCTTACCATCAGCTATATAAGACATATCTCTATCCTCTTCAGGAACAAGATTTATTCTATAAAACCCTTTAAGTATAGTCGAAGTAAATATTCTAGCAGCTTTCTTTAACTCAGAATCTTCTCCTTCATCTGTCGCAACAAACGTCGAGTCTCCATCATTGGTTCCAAGTATTAATCTTCCTAAAGTATTATTAGAAAGAATTCTATATTGTAAAGAATATAAAGTACCAAATAATAACCCATTATTGTTTATTTGTCTTTCATATTCATTTCTAGCTCCAGGAATACTAATAGGCATAAGTATTGTTAATAAAATAAGAGAAGTAATAATTCTCATTATTAAATTAGATCCACTACCTTCTCCACTATCTTTAAAGAAATTATCAGGAGCAACAATTCCTCTTAAAATAGTCATAGCTAAATGGAACATCATAAAAACGCCCAATATTACTTGAACTCTACTATAGAACTTCATAACTGTTTCATTACTAAATAAATCAGCAGAAGCCACATTAAAAAACAATTCATATACAAGCCCTAACAAAGCATATGCAGGAATATCTAAAATAGATAGAAATTTTCTAATGATATCCGTTATGACTGTGGCAGGTTCTGTGTTTGATTCTGTAAACATACCATCACCTCTTTTATCCCATTCCGCATGTTGAATCAGATGTTAGATTAAATATATCTAATATCGCATTTGTTATAGTTGGTAAAAAGAACAATAAACCAGCTAGAATAAGTCTATATCCTAATTTTTTAATTGCTCCTTGCATTGCATCATCATCGCTTTTAATAATTACCTTTGCGAAGTCTACACTACTTAGTACAACCACTAAAAGAATACCGACAATTGTTCCGTATTTTAATAACTTATTTAATAACCATGCGACTGAATTTTCATCAGAAGGATTACCTAACAAAGTATTACAATTCTGATTTTGATTATACTTTTGAGACCAATCATCAATATCACTAGTACTAGTTACTTGAGAAGTCGCCCCAATCTCAATAAAATTGTTGATATTATTATGCTCTAAAGCCTTAGTATTAACAGGTGTAAATAATAATAAAGTCATACAAATTATAACTAATAAACTTTTTTTCATATGTAAATCACTCCGCTTACATTATATCATATTAAGTATATCAAAACATAAAAAAAATAGCAATGAAATTGCTACTTTTAAAGTAATTTTAATTACCAGCTTGTCTCCAGCAGCTAGCCCAACCTGTAGTTCCTTCAGTTGCACTACCACCAACTATGTCCATTAAAGCACTAACTAATACTGGTACAAAGAATACAAGTCCAGCATAGATAAATCTTTTAATTAATCTACTTTGTGCTGCTTTAACTTCTTTTTCATCGCTTGAGATAACAGCTTTACCTAAGTCAATTACTCCATAAACAATTAATCCAATTGGAATTAAAATGAATATAACTCTTAATACTCCTCTTATAGCTTTGATAATAGGAAGTAATCCACCACAACTATCTGTTGCTCCAATTTGAAATAAGTTTAACATAACAACCTCTCCTTCATTACTAATTATAATATTATATAAAGATATTTGTCAATTAATTAACGTCTAAATAAACCAAATATTTTATTATTACCACTGTTCTTAGAACTAGATCCAATAACACCCAATTTGGTTAAGAAATCACTAATAATTGCATTTCTCTTTCTTTCATCTAATGGAGGCATATTATAAAATACTTTAATACCTGCCTCACTCTCAAAATCAAAGACATCATTATTGAGTAATAGGCTTTGATTTAAAATAACTTTTTTATTAGATAGTTTATTAAAAACCTCTCTATTTCTTCTAACTAATCTATTTAATTTAATAGTGCTTGGTTCAATTAAATAAATAACTTCTCCACAAAAACTATCATCTGTACAACCATTCAAATCAACAAGTATAACATTAGCTTTAGATTCACTAATTACCTTCTTAACCTCAGTTGATTTAGTAGAAATCATAGTTTTATCATCAAATAGATTAAAATCATTTTTATCAACTTCAATAGCTAAAACATTTTGTTGTCCATATACGATTGCTAACTCTTTCTTTAACATATAAATCAAAGTTGTACATCCGGCACTATCTGTAACGTTCTTAAAACCTAAAACAGTTACGCCTTTATTAGTATTAGCAGTAGGTTTTTCAATTGTAGTTACAGTTGCACCCGATGCTGTAGATTTTTTTACATTCTTTTGTACATTAGCTGCATTAACAATATGTTGTACATCATCTAATGTATTAGGTTTTTTAACAAGATATTTTACTCCATTTATATTAGTTGTAAAATTATAAATTCCAAGATTTATAAGATGAGATAAGAAATTAGTAGTACATAAACTACTACCTTCAGGTAAATAAAAAATAATCTTACTTGGATCTAATCCCTTAACTAAAGTAGAATAAGTATTAATATCATCATAGTATTTTAAAGCAGTAACATCTAAAATCATACGACTATAGAAAAAACTCTTAAACATTTCAACTATTTCATTAACTTCATATGTTCCTGTAACACTCTTAATAATATCAATATCAAGATTAGCCAAAACATTTTGTTCATTATAAATGATTACATTCATATTTATCCCTTCTCATCTTTCCTTTTATGGACATTGTGTACCAGTTATGTTAAAAACCTTTGTATCACCTGTAACATATAATGCAGGTGTCCCAATAACATTTTCTATTATAGGTATTCTAATATTGATTTTTGTAACGATTTGATAATAGCAATTAACTTTACCAGTATCATCATATACTGCAGAGCCACTTGCCTCTCTATCTTTAGATGCTTGTTCTAAGCCTCTTACACAATATAATTGTTTAGCTCCACTAGCAAAAGTAGCACTTCCTGTAAAATTACTACCTTTAACATATTCTAATTTACCACAATCAAAATTATTATCTGTATCATATCCAATTTCATTAGCATAATCTAATATTTCTTTTACACAGTTATTTGAAGAATCATTTGTACAATGACCATTATGTTTTTCATAAATAGAAATAATTTTATTTTTCATTCTAAATGCCTTTTGATAATTAACATTATAAGCTAAATATGCAATAGCAAATACCATAAAAACCATAATTATCATAAGAATAACTGTTCCACCAATAGAATCTCTCATCCTGTAACATAGCACCCCCCATCTTTTGAAGGAAGTTCTACAACTTCTGTATTTCCAGTAACTCTAAATATTTTAAAACTTAATACAGTTTCTATAATTGGTAAACTAACATCACTTTGTGTAGTAACAGTATAAACACAAGGTTTTCCAATAGGATATGCCTCAATATCATAATTATCTAATTCTTCACCCTTTAAACAAACAAGTCCACCCATATTGGTAAAACCAGTTTGACAACTAGTAATAGTAGGAGAATAAGATATTTTTTTAGCTTCCTCTTCCATCTTTTTGAAACATGCTGTATTGGTAGTATTACAAGCACCTTCATATCTTTCAATAGTATCAATGGCAATATTTTTCATTCTAAAAGCTTTAGTATAATTAACAATTAGTCCCAATATACCCATTACTAATAGTAAGAAAACTGCTAAAAAAACTAAGTTTAAAATACCACCAAAAGCATCTTTCATATCTTATATCCCCTTCTATATATTTTATTATTACTTATTTTCAAATGTAGAAATATTATTCCATTGATCATTAATTGAGTTTTTAATATTTGGCCACATGATCCAAAAGAATCCAATTACTGCAGCAATAGCTATTAATGTAATAACTGTAAGGTTTAATTCTCCAGTAGCTGCCTTCATTAAACAATCACCTATCCTTTCATATCATACAATGTAAGTATAACAAAAATATATCTTGAATTCAAGATATATTACTTTTATTTTATTAGAACATCATCATCATAGAGATTAGAATTACAAGCATTACACCAACACCTGTAACAACTAACATAACCATTGTCTGACTCTCCATATGATTAAGTCTTTCCTTATATTTTGTTTCTCTAGCCTTATTTTGTAGAGAAGAAACTGTCTTAGAAAACATCATAAGTCTTTCCTGTTTTCTCTCTTGAGAACCAATTCCTAAACGATACAATAAACGCATCATTCTCATTGAATCTCTAACTGGATAAGTATTAGCAAATTCCATATATGGATCAACTGAAGAATCACCAGAATTAATTCTATCAATCATTCTTCTAAGTCCCGGTTTAAAGATATCAGGAGCATCACTTATACTTTTACCAATTGCAACTGGAACAGTATAGTGTTGAATTAAAATCTCCAAACTCTTTAAGTAATATGGAAGCATAACATCTATTTCATGTAGATGTTGTTTATAATATCCTTTTAATTGTATATAAGGTATTTTAAATACACCAAATGCTACAACTAAAGATAATACTAAATTTAAGAAGAATTGAGAATTTATAATCTCAGCAGAATTATTATTAGATATAGAAAGAACTAATACAATTAAGAAAGCTATAAATGCATAAGTTACTCTCTTAGAAAACAATTGATCAATATCAACATCTTCTCCGTATCTAGCATAAACTAAGAATTGATAGTCATCTTCTTTTAAACTTTCTAGATATTTTTGATTATCTGCAATAAATTTATCTTTATCAATTGTATTATTATATATTAATACAAAAATAATTATTGCTCCTACTATGATTATCTCCATTATTCAGCACCTACATTCTCATAATAATATTTTTCACCTTTAACAAGGAAATATGTATTAACAATTAAAACTAAGTGCATCAAACCCTGAACATACCATCTTTGAAGTAATACCAGATATGTTTCACGTCCTAGCAGATATTGAACTAACATAACTAGTAAATAAAGCATAATACCGAATTGTAAGAATGACTTATGGAAAGTAGCTCTTTCAATCCTATCACGGTAAACACTTTCAACAAGCATATCTATATCTAATTGCATGTTTTCAAGTGAGTCAGCAGAGTTTTGAGCACCTTCTTTAGTAATTTGTAAGAATAATTGATGCATATTTTTAACAATATAATATGGATAAAGTTTAGACATATAATCTAAGGCTTCATCAATAGTACCATTATCATATGACATATTAATCATTTGCTTAACATCTGATAAAACAGGATCTTCTAAAACTCCAGAATTAACTACTCCTTCTAGAGCTTTAACAAATGATTGCGTAGTACCAAATTCCATAATAGTATTAGAAGTATAAACTTGAATCTGTTCAAATATAAATTCAGAATATACTTTTTTACATCTTAAATATGCTAAGTAAGGAACAAATCCTATAGCAACAATAGCATATATAATACTAATAATTAAATTATAGAAATATAAGTAAGATACTACAGCAGCAAAGCCACCAAGCAAAACAACTTGGAATGTATATTGTCTTACAGTATATTCTTGACCTAACTGTTTTGTTTTTTCTCTAACTACTTTAAAAGAATAAGGAGCAAATCTATCATAAACACCTTGAACTTGATCTAAAACGTATTTACCTACATTTTCACCCTTATAGTTTCTATATAGATAGATAGCAACAACAAAAACAATAATTATAGCCAATTCTTCTATATACATATCACCAACTCCATTCTATTCTCCAAGTTTAACTAAAGCAGGTTGTGTTGCAGCTGGAACTGTTGCAGCAGCAACTTGAGAATTATCAGAAACAACTACTTGTTGATTAACAACAGCTGGTGCTTGTTGTTGTGGAACCTCACTTAGAGATTGAACAGTAGCCGCAGCTAATTGAACATTTCCATCTGCACTTTGAACTGGAATACTTTCAGCTTGACCATTAACAACTTGAGGCGCTTCAGTAACAGCTTCAAGTGTAGGCATTTTTGGAAGAGTTATTTCTGCTTGAACATTATTTGTATCAGTACTTACTAGAGCTGTAGTTACAGCCTCAGTTGTACTATTTATATCAGAATTTACTGGTGGAGTTGTAGCTCTCTCAGTAACATTATTTTCAACATTAGTATTTACCTCTTGATTATCGTTATTATCAGAAATAGATTCTGTAATAGGCATTTCTTCAGGTAAACCACCAATTATATCTTGTACTTCAATATTTTGATTTTCAAGATATTCAACTAAATGTTTAGAAGGTTTACACATCATCATTTTACCCATTTTTTTCTGATAAATTATTCTTGATTGAGGTTCATTATTATCATCTACATAGAATTCACAAACTTCATCTAATTCACGATGGAATTTACCATACTCTTTACTATAAAAAGCTTTAATATGAACACCAATTTGAATATAACGATAAATTGTTGTTAAGAATTGATGTACATCCAAATCTGTCTCCATTAATGAATATAGACGATATGGTATAGCAGAAGCTTTATCAGCATGGATTGTTGATAAAATGTTGTGTCCAGATGATATAGAGTTACGTACTGCAGAAACAGCCTCAGCAGAACGAACTTCTGATAATAGAATCCATTTTGGATTCTGACGCATACAAGTAACTAAAACATCAGAGTAAGAAGCAACATTATTAGTCTTCATTGCAACTATATCTCTTTGTGGATAAATCTTATCCAAGTGTAACTCTAGAGTATCCTCTATAGTTATAATCTTTTCATTAGTCTTAGTATGACTTGCTAAATATTTAACGAACTCAGTTTTACCTGAACCAGTTTCTCCGGCAACCATTACATTACAGTGACCTTCAACACATTTAATCAAAAAGTCATGTATGGCTGGAGTAAAGTAATCTTCTTGAATTAATTTTTCTTTTTCTAGTCTAATTTTAGCAGGAGTTTTACGTATAACTAATGCAATACCATTTGTAGCAATACTCTGATGTACGAAGTTCATACGTAACTCAGCAGATTCAGCATCTAGGAATGGTTTAGCATTATTAAATGTAGTTCCCATAACGTTAGAGCATTGGAAGGCCAACTTCTCAACAAATTCAGGAGTTGCGCCTTCTATCTCTACTCTCATAGAGCCTTGAGTTAAAGAACGAATCCATATCTGACCATTATTATCATATGAGATATCTGTAATATCATCATTATCTAGTAATGAACGAAATGGTCCAAAATCTAGCTTATCAAATATGTTTTCATTCATTTAACTCACGCCCTTTTTCTTTTTGTCTTTTATTTATATTATTGGTTTTCTGACCAATATGTACGAGTATTAATCCACTCTTTTATTTCTTCACTACCAAGTTGAAGTTCTCCAGGTTCATCTTTTAAACTTTCATTAGTAGGAACAATTAATATTGATGTATCATAATTTCTCATGTATTCAGTCTTCTTTAGTAAGAAATAATATTCTTCAGGAAGAGCAAATACGATCATTGCAGGAGATCTTCCTTCATCCATATTTTGGAATACTGCTTTACCTCCACTATCTTTAACAGCTAATACTTCTACGTTAGATAATAATTTACCTATCATAACTTGATCAGCACGAATATCATATCCTCCAGATTCTGAACCACCATCACTGAAATGGTTAACAGCTTTTAGATAGATATCAATATAGTTTCCTGGATAAACAGAGTTTCCGTATGTAGAAGTAGTACTAACTGAAAGATTATATAAAACGTATCCTTTTGGATAATCTAATATAATATTTGCAGGTAGTTGTTCTTTTTCAACTACAGATCTCTTGTAAAATAGACTTCCTTTTGGAATTACTGTATCAGCAGCTGAATATTTATCAACTATTTCACCGATATTAGTAATTACATCACCTTCAAGCATTGATGGTGGAACTTCACGAGTTCTTATCATTGCTTCAGTAATTTGTGTTCCAGCAGGAATTTGTTGAGAAGCATATGGAACAACAATCGGATTAATAGAATTTTTTATACGTATAGTATAAGCAACATATAAAACAACAATTGCAAGTACCACACCTATAACAGTTACGGTATTTTTATTTTGTAAAAATTTCTTAATTCCTATTGTTAAATTACCCATTTTATCCTCTCCTTCAATTATTTATTTGGCTTACAAATATCTGAATTTGCATCATTTAGTGAATTTTTTACAAATGTATCATCTTTATAAGTAGTTTCAAGAATTGCATCATAACTTGTTGACATTTGAGCAGCCTCATTATTACCTTGTTGATCTTTAACACTTAACACAGTAAGTGAATCAATTTTAACACTAACCTTTGGAGGAAGTTCATTGATATCATAGAAACCAATTTTATAATCTCTAGTAATATCTACATTATCGGCGAATCGATAAAGAAAGCTCTCAACGAACTTTTCTTTATCAATTCTGTATATACCGCAATTCCAATAATAAGACATATCAATTGCATCCTTCATAGCAGCATCAGTAGTTTCTTTAACAAGATAATAATCTAATTCACTTCCAGTAGAATAATTTGTAAGGACATTAATTAATAGTAAAGCAATTAAGCTTAAAAATATAATTCCAACAGCTAAAATACTCTTATTCATAAATTATTCCTCACTCTCCCCATTTGTAGATTCACATTGATCAGTATATTTACCATTTTCATCAAGTTTCAAGTTGTTACAAACTTTTTCAACTAGTGTCTTATCAGGATATTTATTCTTTCCAGGTAAATTTCTAATCTTTTGACTGTAATAGAATCCTATACCAGCTTCTTTACTCTTACTGAAGCCATCTTCATCAAAGTTAGTATAGTTCTTATCATTAATTTCATTTCTCATAGATCTTAATGTATCTTTATCTAAATAGAATTGATAATCTAGATATTTATTACTATATACTCCGTAACCAACACCTTGGATTTTATTAATTAATGTAGTTGGGTTACTCATATAGTAAGAGTTCTTAGATTCTGTAACAGCTGCATTATTAGTCCAGTTGAATCCTGGATCTCTACCAGTTTGAGCAGAACCTCCATTTTCATATCCGTCAGTATCAGGGAACATATCAGTTAAATCAATTGATCTAATTCTATAAGCTGTACTTGAATCAGTTGGATTATCACATGTGTTATCTCTTTCATCTAATGCATAGAAACAACTAATATCAATATTCCAGTTATATAGACCGAAATCTTCAATCTTACCATTAATATTCCAATCCTCAATATCTGTAGAATTAATTGAATTTACAGTCTTACCACATACTTCTCCATCTTGATAATATAACCAATATTTAGTATTAACATCTTTAGCTTGTCTTGGGATACAGAACTTATCCTCAATATGTTCCCAATGTGATGGATCAGTTACAGGTTTAAATGTAATTTCACCAGTCTTATAATTAATCCATGCTCCTGGGAATGTTAATGTACCACGATACATACGATTCATTGTATCATCAGCAGCACTACTTTGTTTATTTGCAGGATCATAGCATCCAGCAGGATTTTCATAATAATGCATTTCATGGGCATTCTTTGGTGTATTATTTGCAGGTTTTACTGCATTCTTATCATAAATTATTGTAGATTTAGGATTCTTTCCATTTTCAGCACTATCTTTAATCCAAGTATTTGTACAAGGATCAGATTCTTGTCCATTATTAGAACATAATTTATCAGGTTTAGTTGCTACCGTAGCATCTGGGCTAGCTTCATCATATGGGAATGCAATTGTTTTTGTTGTTTCTCCAGTTTTATAATCAACACTTATTTCAAATTCAGCATGTTGTGTAGAACATTTAGCTGCTGCGCTACATTGATCAACTAAATCATTGTAAACTTTAATATTATATTCATTGTCATCTTTCATTTGTTTATTGTCATTACCACCATTTAAGTAGTAATTAATACCAACTGCTTTTCCTTCACTGTTATACTTAACAGGATTTCCACAGCCTTTCCATGAACATTTAGCTTGGCAATAATTACCAGCAGTTGTACCATAAATCTTTCTAGCAAAACCATCACCATTGTTTATATAGTATGGAGATCCTTTAACATGATCAGATGCAGTAGTAAAAATAAACTTTAAGTTAGGTGAAGCACCATTTTTATTTCCATTAGTATAATATCTACCAAAGTATGAAGGACCATAAGCATTATCATAGAAATTATTTGTGAAAGAATGGCTTTTACTACTAGCACGTCTTCCTGCCCAAAGGATTTTACCATTAGGATCCTGATAATAGCATCCATATGGATCAGTACAGTCTTTTGTATGATCAATATTAGCAATTTCTGTTACATAATCATCATATAAATAACTAGAAATATTATTATTTGATGTTCCATAAACTTTTTTATAACATTTTTTAGAACATTTTAATGTGTATTTTCCACCATCACACTCGTTAACACAAGCAGCGAAATCTTCACTTGGTCCTGCTCTATCAAGAACATAACCAGAATCATGTACACAGTCAGGTGTTGGAGTACAAACTTGATAAACAGATTGTACAGGAACTGGTGGTTCAGCAGTTGCATAACAGTTAACATGACTTGTAACTCTCACTTTATATTCAAAACAAAGTCCAGCTTTAGAAGCAACTGGTGGGCCATATTCAACTTTAACTCCTTCTTCACATTTTACAGAACAAACTCCTCCAGGAACTTTAACCCCCTCTTTTTGATTTACTGGATGATAAATATAATCTGCACCTTGGATTTTAAATGAGTTAGTTGCATATGCATATTTAACATTCTTATAATAATTACCATACTTAATTTCAGATGGTTTATATTTTTGAGTAAAATCACATTTTAACGAAATTTTATCTGCTTCTGGAATATGCCAAATAGAACTATTACCAGAATCTTTACTATAGAATGTAGTTCCATCTGTATAAGATTGATTTTTATTAATAGCTGCATGATAAGCATCATAGATTAACTTATCAAAATCAGATAAAGAGTCTCTACTAGCTTCCTTATTAATTTCATGTCCTTTTTCAACAGTAGCAATTGGTGTTTCAGAAGCATATGAAATAGTTTCCATTTGAGGTCCTAAATCACCAACAGAAGTTTTAATTGAGAATTGAATACCAGTAGTACAATTACTTGGATTAGTACCAGGAATACTTTCTAAATAGAATAAAGCATAGAATGGATTACCATCATCAGGTGTCTCATTACTACCATATTCCTTAAAGTAACTACTAATATTATTTAATTTATCAAGTTTTAAAACATAATGTTTATCCTCTGTACCTGGAGTAAACTCATAAGGTGGATTTAGTTTTATATCAGAAATTTGATATAGTTTAAATTTTAAATCAGTTTTAACATCTTTATTATTCTTATAAGCCTCTAATTTAAAGCCATAAACACTACCTTCTTTATCAGAAAGTGTTCTTACTTTAAATGTATAATTTTTATCGATAGCATTCTTATTGCATTCTGACTTAGGTGTTTCTTTGTCATCATCTGTTTCAGTTTTTTCAGAACTATTATCCTTATTATCTTCCCCTACGGCAAAAGTAGAAATAGGAACGATTGTCAATAAACCAAGAACAAGAATTAGTAACCCCAAAAGTATTCTTTTATTAAACTTATTCTTCATTGTCAACATCACCTTTCATAATTTTTTCGATTTTAGCATAATTTGCAGACTTGTTTACAGAATACTTTTTAGCACTCTCACCAGCAGCAACACGTTTACCAGTAATAATCATGTCATTATAACTATAACCATCACTTAATAGTCCAGTACATGTGATAAGTGATACAATGTCATCTTTTGCACTAACATCAACGCTATAATCATATATACTATTGTTTTTTAGAGTTTTTACATAATCATCTAATTCATCTTGTGTAAAATCACCATCAGGTAAAGCATCTAGTTCATAAGGACTTAATATGCTTACCGCAAAGATCTTATATAAATAATCTTCTCCATTCATTGAATATTGGAAATAAAGATTATCTTTAGCAAAATCATAATCTGTAAATGCTAAAAGTTCTTCAAATCTAACAAATGACTCATCATGTAAATAAGGTTGATATCCTAAATTCATAACATTATGACCATAAATTCTCAAAACATTATGATATTCAGTATCACCTAAATTGCTTAACCATCCATAACCTGTGGTTTCAACGGGACTATTAAACGTTTCATTTTTTCCACTAACAACAGGAAAATCAATTTTTGTTCCTTGAACCCTAACCCAACCAACTACATCATAGTTACCTGAGTTGTCTTTAGCCTTTTCCTGTCTTTCTTCAATATTATTTTGTCTATTTTCAACAGAATAATAAGATGGTTTTAGGTTATCAAATAGTGCTTTTACTAAGAGGATTAACAGTAAAAGAACTATCAAAACTGCAATTCCTAAAACTAAATAATATTTATTTTTAGGAAAGTTTTTTCCAGTGGTACCACCACTACCTTTTTTCTTTTTCATACTATCTCCTTTCTATCTATTTCAATTTGTATGGATTTTCAGGTGTTCCTCTACCACTTGAGATAACCATATTTTTATTAACAAAACCAACAACTCTTACCATGAATTCTATACCATCAGGCGTATCTTCATTAACACAAATTCCATAGTCCGCAACTGCAGCTGCAACTTTTTCTTTTTGTGATGTATTTAAATACCAATATGAGAAACCTTCTCCTGGATAACCACTAAAGATCTCATACATATTTGGTGCAGATAGTTTAACTCTATATTTCTCAGTCTTTTTCTCACCTTTATAAGCAATCTTATCTTTATAAATTGGTACTTTAATTTCATGAGTAACAAATATTGAAGTATCTACATATTTACTAGCTTGATTATTTATCTTATAAGCAACACTATTTTTATCTTTTGGATTATATGTAAATGTGCCTTGAGTATTATAACCTATTACAAAGTTTCTATCTAATGTTTCATCAAGAATTACCTTAACAGTTCCATCAGATTCAACATTCACTATCCTCCATAGATAATCACTATGAGTTATATATTCACCAACATATCTTGTATTTAATTTAACTGAATTTTTAGCAGCAGGTATTTCATTAAATGAATAAGGATCATCTCTAGTTCCTTTTCCAGAAACTACATTAGTATCACCTTTAACTAAAACCATTGGTCTAACACCATAATTATCATTAACAGTTGTTTCAAGAAATTCTTTACCAAAATCATCTCCAAAGAATACTGCTCTAACTGCATAAGCTTGACTCTTACTTGAATTATTTGCTGTCCAAGCAATAGTGTCATCTGGTTTCATAAATGTTCTATTATTTTCTTCAGAGCGATTAATTAAATCAATTGATGGAACAAATGAATATCTTTCTTTTGTATAAGAATTACATTCAGTTGTATCTAATGAATCACTTTTAATAGTTTCATTACAGAATTTCTTTTTAACAAGTAATTGTTTAGATTCCTCAGGAAGTACTCCTTCAAAATAATCCATCCAATCCTCTAACTTGTTATGATTTACATTAGCTAAATCAACATCTGATACAATTAGAACATTATTTCCTTCTATACCATAAATTCTAAATAACATATTAGCAAATCTAACATAATTATTATCTGGATAACCAACATAATTCTTAGCAGAATCTAAATCTTTCTTAACAACTGCTTTAATAGTCTTAACTACATTAACTGTTCTGACTTTTTCAGTTTTATTAGCCATACTATCTTGAATAGAATAAGTAACTTCATAAGTACCTATTTTAGAAGTATCGACTTTGCTAACAATATTAACGTCTTCAGTATTAAGTTTTCCGTCTTTATTATCGACAACACTTTTTACTCCATCGTCCTTATAAACTTCTCCAACTCCGATTGTTACTTCATCTTCTCCATTAAGTTTAACTTCTGGACCTTCATGATCTACATTAGATTGTAATATTCCACAATCTAAATAAACATAGTAGTCTAATTCATTGTTGTTATTTCTTTTAACTTTTACCCAACTGTTTTCAACAGAACATGTTTTCTTTGTATATGGAATATACATATCTTCTTTAACATATGCTCCATCAAATAATTTTTTCAAAGAAAGTGTTTTTATTCTTTGACCAGTTGGAAGTTCATTTTGATTAAGTTCGTAGTATCTTCTAGCAGCATCTTCCATCTTCTTCTCATTATTATGAAAAGTAAGCATTGGAGATATTACTAGAAACCACACAAAAGCTCCAATAATTGTTAGTACAATTAGGAACTTCACTTTGCCAACATATTTTTGCATACATGCCTCCTATAATTTTATTTCGTATTTCTTGTTTCTAACAATAAACACGAAACGGGCATCAGTAGAAGTCTCCAAATCAGTAGGAACCTTTAAGTATAAGACTTTACCAAGATACGTCCTTCCTAAAGAATTTGTGAACTTCAACTCACGCTCTTCACCTTCACTATCCTTATAGATAATTTTACCATACTTATTTAAAAAGTCAATCATGTTTTTGGACTCAAACTCATTTGAAGCAAAACTAATTTCAAGAATTTTTGAACCTTCTTTTGCGTTATAAGTTGCCTCGTGATTTTTACAACTTTGTGATGAACAAGATAAGTAATTATAAGTAACACTATCTTTATATTCATGACTATCAAAAGTAATTAATTCATCAGTATTTCCAATATGTAACTCTATTTCAGACCCAAAATCAATTTCTGGAACATCCTTAATTTTACTAACATCTTGAACTTTTAATTTTATTTTTCTAAGTTTTCCACCTTTTTCTTGATAATATAAAACAAATTTATCTTTGCTTATATTCTTATTAACTTTATAAATTAATATAAAATTAATTGTTTCTTGATTATTAACCTTAGTAACTGAACTCATTACTTTACCCATATCAATAAATTCAGAAGCATAAGTACTATCTGTAGGTTGAAAATCACTAGTACCAGCTTTTACATGGAAATAATCAGTATATATAGTTCTACTTTCAGCCATATTAGTAATAGATACATCTAAAACTACAAAATTACTTTTCTTAGTTATTACTTCTCCATGATAATCTTTATCCGTTAAATAAGCTTTATTTACTACAATAGATAAACCATTAACATCATATTTTTGTCCTTGTCTATAACTCTTATTAGTAACAAATATCAATATACCAACATTAATTACAATTATTATTCCAACCATAATACAAAAAGTATTACATAATCGCCTATGTTCCTGATAAAAATATCCAGCATTTCTAATAAACTTCTTATATGTTCTAATAAATGAATTCTTATCAATATCAAAACTAATTTCAACTTCCGCTCTATCTTCTTCAGATAACTCTAAGAACTCTTCATCAGTATTAAAACTAAACTTCTTACCATCAAGACCTAAAGTTCTCATTATAAATACCCATATAGCAGGTAATTGAGCAACTACAAATATATTAAGTAAGTCTCTAGAAAAACGTAAATCCGTTGTTTCTACATCAGTAGTATAGTTATTAAAGAAACTTCTAATAATTCCTAATACAAAGAATAAAGCCAGATATTCAATAATAGGAATTAAATATAACTTCCAAGGTTTGTTTTTTCTTCTAAGAAGTATCAATATAGCAATAGAACCAAGTACTGCTAATATTAAAGTTATTCTTAAAAAAACAGAAATATGTTTAGATACCGGATCAGCATATAAATCATATGTACCTAAACTCATAAAATCATTAATAAACTTTGTTACATCAAATAACTTATATGCAACAAATAAACTTATTAGTAATAAAAATATATGTATTTTTCTAAAGTTCTTTATTAAAAAAGCATATGGTTTTCTAATAATCATAGAATCACACTCTCCCTATTATCATCAATTATAAGTATAACTTATTTAAAATGAAAATTAAAGAGTCTTTACAAGAAAAGTAAAAAAAATAGCCAAATGGCTATTTTATTTCAATAATCTCAATTTCATAACTTCCGTTAGGACTTTCTACAGTAACAACATCTCCAACTTTATGATCGAATAAAGCTTGAGCTATTGGACTTTCATTTGAAATTTTACTTTCAAAAGGATCAGCTTCTTGACTACCAACGATTTTATATTCGTCTTCTTCGTCATCATCTATATATTTAATTGAAACAGTATTACCTATTCCAACTGTGTCTGTTTTTACATCTGATATAATAGAAACATTTTCTAACATTTTTTCAAGTGTTTTAATTCTACTTTCGATTTGTGCTTGTTCATTTCTTGCTGCATCATATTCAGCGTTCTCAGATAAATCTCCTAAAGATCTTGCCTCTTTGATTGCTTGGATATTTTCAGGGCGTCGAACATTTATTAAATCATCTAACTCCTTTTTTAATTCTTCTAGTCCTTCTTGAGTTAAATAAACTGTGTTTTTACTTCCCATACTAATCACCTCTATAAATCATACAAGTTGAGTAACTAGACTCAACTTGCCATAGTATAACATATATTTTTTAAGAAGGCAATATCTCTAAATAAATTATTTAGTTCTTCCTTCTCTTTCTATTGCTACATAATCAAATCCTGTTGCATCTTCTGTAGCCATATTTTGAACTATTGTTTCTAACTCATCTTGTGTAAATTTATCAATATTTAATATTGAATATGGATGAGCTTCTTTCTTATAATATTTTGCTGCTTTAGTATTTAAACCTGTAAATGCATTATTATAACCTCTAGCAGATTGTAACTCATCAATATGAGCATCACGATATTTAATTTTATCTAATTCTCTTACTTTACCAGTATTTTTCTTTAACTTATGTGCACTTAAAATAGTACCAATAGCTGTAACTGTACCAACACCTAAAGCAATTGGACCAGCAACACCTAAATCCATTGATTGAATAGCTGGAACAAACATTGAACTAGCTCCTAAAGCATACATAACACCAGTAACACTACCAGCTAAGATAGTTGATACTTTACTATTTTTTCTTTCAGTATTAAATCTATCATAATGAATAATACCTTTTCTAGCTTGTTTTTCTTGTGCTTCTTCAATTTTTTTTAAGTTCTCAGCACTATAAGCAATTTTACTAAATATTTTACCATCAGCAAACTTAACACTTAAAGTACCATCTTGTTCTTTCCAGAAATCAATAATATATTGACTCTTTTCACTTTCTTTTAATGTATAATCTTTCATTTTAATATCCCCCTTATAATTCACAACATGTCCATTTCTAAAAGCAGTATAATTATACCATAAAACATAAAAAAAAGCAAGTTTTACTTGCTTATTTCTCTTAAAAACATCTCATCTGTCATACCAGCTATAAAGTCAATTACTTTTCTTTTATTGCTAGTATTATTATTATATTCATCACATTGATTATTAACAAATCTATAAATAACACTCTTAGTATTTTTATTATCTAAATCAGATAAATATTTAGAGTATATTTTATTCATACCAATCTCATATTTTTCTTTTTGTTCATCAGTCATACTATATTTATAAATATGATCATTATTAAACTTCTTTAATTTAAATAAAGCATTATATACATCTTCACTTAATTTAATATAAGGTTTATCTAAACTATTCTCTATAATATCAAGAATAATAGTATTAATAATATCTTTATTAGTACAACCCAATACATTAACTATATCTTTAGGTAATTCTTCTCTTTTAATTTTACCAATCATAATAGCATCTTCTATATCTCTACCAATATATCCAATAATATCACTAATTCTAACAACACAACCTTCTAATGTCATAGGTCTATTCTTATTAGATGTTTTTAAATCTTTATAAGAATCATTAAATTCTTTTAAGAACTCTTCTATATCTTTATTTACAGGTTCATATTTAGAAGATAACATTTCTCCATTATGACACATAATACCATCAAGAACTTGTATAGATAAATTAAGTCCTTTACCATTATGTTCTACATACATTAAATGTCTAACACTTTGAATATTATGAGCAAAATATTCTCCTAACTCTCTTAAAGATATTTTATTAAGAATAGATTCTCCAAAATGTCCTAAAGGAGTATGACCAATATCATGACCTAAAGCAATTGCTTCTATTAAATCTTCATTAAGATTAAGTGCTCTTCCAATAGTTCTTGCTACTTTACTAACCAATTGTACATGAGTAATTCTCTTACTAATATGGTCATTTTCATTCTTGGTAAATACCTGAGTCTTATCAAGATATCTAGTATAACTTAATGAATAAATAATACGATCTATATCTCTAAAAAATGGAGGTCTTATATCTTCATCATCTTCATATAATCTAATAGCATCCCTACTTTTAGTAGCATATTTACTTAAGTTTAATTCTTTATTTAAAAAATTTTTCTTAGCAATATCTATATTCTTCATAAACCCTCCTATTGAGTAACAACTTTAATCATAGAATATTCTGGTATTTCTATATCAGTATCTAAATATAAATAATAAATATCATCTGGATGTCTTGCTACATCCATAGATTCCATATCTTCATTATATAACTTAGTAACTTTAAACTCTATATGGTCTCCAGCAGGAGTAAATAATTCTATATTATCTCCTACTTCAAAATAATTTCTCTCATAGAATTTAACTAACTTAGTCTCTTTATTATATTCGATTACTTGTCCTAAATAATCTTGATTAGATACTTCACTTCTACCAGTATAATATTGATCAGTATAATCAGGTTCTTTATTAAAACAATGAGTAGAAGTCTCCCTATTAGCAACTCTATCTAATCTATGTTGATATATCTTCATCTTTTCAGGAGTTAAAGTCTTATTATAATAATCATCAATTATATTTCTATAAGTACCTATTACTGTTGCTAAATAATATAAAGATCTCATTCTACCTTCAACTTTAAAACTACGAACTCCAATATCAATTAATTCACCAATATATTCAGCCATATTCATATCTTTTAAAGCCATAGTAAATTCTTTATCTTCTGAAGTATCAAAACTAAATCTACATACCTGTGCACATCCACCTCTATTAGCATCTCTATTAGTAACATAATTAGATAATGCACATCTACCACTAAAACAAGTACACATAGCACCATGTATAAATACTTCTATATCTACACCAGTTTTATCTATTATTTCTTTAATATCTTTTTTACCCAATTCTCTAGCAAGTACTACTCTATCAATACCTTCATTCTTAAAGAAGTTAACTGTTTCATAATTACTTGTAGAATTCTGTGTACTTAGATGTACTTCTACATTTGGAAAATTAGTCTTAATATAACTAATAATAAATGGATCACTAACAATAAATGCATCAATACCAGCATCTACTACATCTTTAATATATTGTTCTACTCCATCCATATCTTCATTATGGAAAACAATATTTAAAGTTAAATGAACTCTTTTCCCTAACTTATGTGCAAAACTACATCCTTCTCTTAAATCTTCAATACTTGCATTATTAGCATTAGCTCTTAAACTATATTGTTGTCCTCCAATATATACAGCATCTGCTCCATATAACATTGTAACTTTTAATCTTTCTAAGTCTCCTGCAGGAGATAATAATTCTACTTTCTTTTTATCCATTTTTCTTCACCTTATAGATAGTCTTTTTAAAGAAGAAATTAGTGCTATCTCCCAATCTTTTATATTTTTCTACATAATTAGTATCATTGCAATTATTACTAATATAATCCTTAGTATCTTTTAATAACTCATCAAATGAAGAAACTCCATCTTCTCTCATAATAATATATTTACATCCATTATCATATAAATCTTTAATAACACCAGTACCATTAGTAACAATATCCATAAAGAAACTAGTACCATTATTATCTTCATAAAGATCATAATTAGTATCAGTAGCTTTTTCTTTAATAGTTAATTTATTAGTACCATCTTTACCTAAATTCTTATAATAATTAGTAATTAACTTTCTATAAGAAAAAGCAACAGTTGGTCTACTTACAACTTCAACCATAGAAGTAATTTTACTCTTCTTTATAATTTCAATTATCTCTTCTAAAGTAATTTCTTTTCCAAGTAAAGCATACTCTACTCCTTTAGAATAATAGTAATCACAAGTTCTATAATTATTAACCATATGAGTTTGATTCCATATTAATGGTACATTTAATTTTAATTCCTTATGTAATTGTAAAATGCCTAAATCATAAAAGAATATACCAGATACCTTTAATTCATCTAATTTAATTAATATATCTTTTAATGGTTCTATATCATCATTAAAGAAATTCTTATTTAATTTAACATATACATCAACATTTTTATTATTAATAATCTCCTCTATTTCATCCATTGTAAAATAGTTAACTGACTCTACTGAGTAACCCTCTAAAGGAAGAATAATTCCATCTATAGAGTCATAATATGAGATATTTTTAGAACTACTTTCTACAAGTAATTTCATACCCCTCACCTCTAGACATATTATATATAAATAGCAAAAAAGAAGCAATGCTTCTTTTATTTTTTCATACTAACAGCAAGTCCATCTCCAATATTAAGAAACTCAGTATCATATTCTTTATGATTCTCTAAGAATTCTTTATATTTTTTAATCTTTCTAACTAACTGTCTTAAATTTCTACTTTCAATTTTTTCTGGATCTTTATAAACTAATCCATGAAAATTCATATTATCAGTAATAATAGTACCTTTATCAGATAAGTTCTTCTCAAACATCTCAAAGAAATTAATATTTTGAGCTTTAGCAGCATCTATAAATATAAGATCATATTTATCTTCTAATTTAACATCAAAAGCATCACTAAATATTAAATCAATTCTATCATCTAATTTAGCTTTCTTAATATTTTTAATTGCTTCTAAATATCTCTTTTCATCTCTTTCTATTGTTGTAACTGTAATATCAGGAGAACAACTACACATCATAATAGATGAATATCCTATAGCTGTACCAATCTCTAATATTCTCTTAATATTAAATTTTTTAATATATTCTAATAAATAATTTATACCATCATCACTCATAATGGGAACGTTTTCATCTTCTGCATATTCCCTCATTTGCATTAATACACTTTGATCTAACATAAATGTCCTTTCTTACCAAATCCAGTCCCCATTATCTTTTATTTCTTTTATTTTCTTTTCATGTTCAGCATTGGTCTTTGTATAATATATTTTTCCATGTTTATCTGCAACAAAGAACATATAATCAGTTTGTGTTGGATTAGCACTAGCTTCTATACTTGACTTAGAAGGATTACAAATTGGTCCAATAGGCATTTTACCAATCATAGTAGTACTTCTAGTATTATAAGCATTAACTGATGCGAACTGTTCAGTGGTTAAATCCTGTGTCATTGGAACTTGTAACCCATAATATGTAGTAACATCACTACCCATATTATAACCAGAACTTAATCTATTCTTAAATATACCAACAATTACTTTTCTATTTTCTGTATTAGTACCCTCTAATTCTATAATAGAAGCCATAGTCATATAATAATGTGGATTATCTATAATTATAGATTTATAAGGTTCTAAATTCTTTTCAGTTTCATCTAACATTCTATTTATTATTTCTTTAACAGTAACATCCTTATTATCAAAATGATATGTTTCAGGCATTAAATAACCCTCTAAAGAATAATAAATATTATCATTTAAAATATCATTTGTTAAGAACCAATACTTAGTTATTAATTCATTTAAATAAGTCTTATCTTTAATAGTATTAATAACATCATCATAACTATTATTAGTATTTTTCTCTATTACTTTAGCATAATCAGTAACTCTTTCTCCTTCTTTAAAAGTTAACTTAATCATATTAGGATTATAATTACTACCCTTTTCTAAAGAAGAAACTATTTCTCCTAAATTCATACTTCTATTTAATTTATAAGTAGAAGCTTTTAAAGAATTAACTTTATATCCTTTAACATATACTTTAAATAATAATTTACTTCTAATTAAATCATTATCTTTTAATGTTCTACTTATTTGAGCAACTGATTCTCCACTCTTAATTTCGATTTCTACATCTTTAGTATCATTACTATTAACTGGACTTGCTAAAAATATCCAAACTCCTCCAGCAATAATAAAAATTAAAGCCAAAACTATTACAAAAAATGTTGGTTTAATTCTAACCCTTTTTGTCATATTGCCTCCAGAAAAAATAAAGAGCTATTGCTCATTATTTTCATCAGTCTTTTTATTTTTAATTTCTTCTTGTAAAGTTTCAAGTATTGTTTCAATTACTTTCCACTCTTTTTCAGTTTCTATAGCTTCTAATTTACTATGTGGATCTTCAGGATTATAAGTAGAAGCATATACTTCTATATTTCCTTGATCATCTCTACTGTTATCAGTATAAACTATATAATTTTTATGTGTTTCATCACTTTCAAAAGTAAAAAGTACATCATAAACAACTTCATTTCCATTTTCATCAATCATTGAGAAAGTATTCTTTTTCATATTATTTATCACTCCTATCTAAATAAGTTTGTAATATTATAGTAGCCGCAATACTATCAACCACTTTTTTTCTATCTTTTCTAGAAACATTACCACTAATTAGCATATCAGTTGCACTCTTAGTAGTCAATCTTTCATCTTGTAAGATAATTGGTATTGATAACATTTCTTCTAATTTAGCCTTAAAATCTAAACTTAGTTCCCCTTTAGGACCAATAGTATTATTCATATTCTTAGGAAAACCTAATACTATTGCATCTATTTCAAGTTCATTAACTAATGATCTTACTTCATATAATAATTCATCATAGTCTTCATTATGCCTAATTGTCTTGTAAGAACTCGCAATTAAACCAGTCTTATCACTAACAGCAACCCCTAAGGTTCTACTTCCTAAATCTAATCCTAAATATCTCATTTGTTATTCTTTTGAAATTCATCAAGTAGAATTTCCACTATCTTAGCACGATCTAAATCTTGTATTTTATTTCTTGCATCTTTATAACTAGAAATATATCCAGGATCACCACTAATCAAGTAACCAACTATTTGATTTGTTGGATTATAACCTCTTTCTTCTAATGAATCATATATCTCTTTTAGAGTAACTCTAATAAGTTCAGTATCTAACTCTTCAATATTAAATAAACTAGTTTGTTCTTGTGGCATAATCTCACCTCTCTATAATATCATTACAAGATAATTTTACCATTTTATCAGTTCAAATACAACCCATTTTATTCTATTCAGAAACTTGAAAACCATACATAATTTCATCATCATCTGATAAAGAATAATATACATATGGTTTATATACAAATAGTTTTCCTTCTTTAATATAATATTCTGCATCATCTAAACTATTAGTAAATTCTCCATTCTTATAAAAGCAATTAAAATTACACTCATTAGAATTAATCATATTATTAGAAACTAATCCATTATAATATTCTTCTAATTTAGAATTATAACTATTAAGAATCATACTATTACTTATATTAAAATAACTAAATATAGTTTCATTAGATAATATCTCTTTATGTTTAAGATTAATATTATAAGATCTAAAATATAGTAATGTAGCCTTATCAGCAATACTATGATCTTCTACTTTAAGTAATAATGATAAAACATTTCCACTTAAATCATATTCATATGTAATACATGTATCATCATTAGTAAAACTATTAATATATTCATTTATATTATTATTAATTAATTCACCAATCTCTCCTTCTATATTAACAAAAGGAATATATTGTTTATAACTTCCAGAATCTAATTCATTACTTGTATAAACTAAATATTTAGATGAATCAATTTTAATATTATTAAAGTTTTCAGATCCTTTATTAGAAAAGGCATACCATACTAAGAACACAATTATTAGAAATACAAGAATAGAAAATGCAATTATTTTATTATTATTCTTTTTTTTCATATAATCACCCCTTAGGAAGTCTTTCTCCAAGCCCATAAAAATCTTGAACTTGCATCTCCTGAATAAGGACTATCTCTTTGAATTGCGTTAGTACTTCCAGCATTATACCATGTACCATTTCCAGCATATATTTGAACATGTCCTATACCACTTCCACCACCAGAAGTCATTACAACTATATCTCCTGCTGCTAATTGACTATAACTTGTTATTTTAGTCCATCCATTTTTCTGACATAAATAAGAAATGTCACTAGCAAGATTATAATTAATACTATTTAATTCAGATTCACTAAATACTCCACCTACATATAGAGCAGATCCTACAAATGTAGCACAACAAGTTGCTCTAGAAGGATTGTTAGTAGAATATTTAATATCACCCCATTTTAATTGACCTAAACTAGTATAATAAAACCATCA
>CALYOH010000012.1 GCA_945228905.1 uncultured Caryophanales bacterium | reverse complement strand
AAGCGTCATATGTTTATAAGAGACAGTAATTATCCTGATATTAGATTTATTTCTACTGAGTCTTCTAATATTAAAAAAAATCAATTAATTGAATTACAAGATGAATATAAAAATAAGTCATTACTTGATAATAAACGTATTTATATTATATTAGAAGCAGAAAAACTTAATGACTCAGCTGCTAATACAATGTTGAAATTTTTAGAGGAACCTGAAGATGATATTATTGCTTTTTTGATTACTAATAATAGATACCATGTTATTAATACTTTGTTATCAAGATGCCAGATTTTATCAATTAAAGAAGATAATTTTGATATAGAAATAGATGATACTTTTATGGATTTATTAAATGTACTTATTAATCCAAGAAATTTCTTTATTAATTATAATGATTTTTCAACAAATATATTTATTGATAAGGTTGTTACTAAAAATTTATTTATTAAAATTGAAAATACTATTCTTAATTATTTAGAAGCAAAGTATACTTCAAAGAAGTTTAATGAAGATATAGTTGCTATTTTTGATAAAAAGAATGAAAAAGATTTATTAAATATGATATCTATACTAGAAGATGAGTTACAAAAACTAGAATTTAATGTTAATTTAAAATTATGGTTATGTTCTTTGTTTTCTAAATTTATAGGAGGTTAATTATATGGAAGTGGTTGCTGTATCTGTTCCAGAAGCAAGAAATATTTACTTTTTGTCTCCAAATAATCTTGAATTAAAAAGAGATGATGAAGTTGTTTTTGAATCTGAAAATGGGCTGATGGTTGGTTATATTAAAAAAGAGACTTATGATGAAGATAAGAATAATTTAGTATTACCACTTAATAAAGTACTTAGATTAACAACAAAAGAAGATAAAAAGACTATTGAAAAGAATAGAAAAATTTCTTCTGGGGCTCTTTTAGAAGCTAAGAAACTTAATAATTCACTGAAATTAAATATGAATTTTGTTGATGCTTATCTTAATTTTGATGGTTCTCAATTATTATTTTCTTTCTTAGCAGATGATAGAGTTGATTTTAGAGATCTTGCTAAGAAACTTGCTCAAAAGTATAAGACTAGAATAGAACTTAGACAAATTGGTGTAAGAGATAAATCTAAGAAAATAGGTGGTTTAGGGCCTTGTGGATTATTCTTATGCTGTAACTCTTTTTTAACTGATTTTAATAGTGTATCTATTAATATGGCTAAAAATCAGATGTTAGCTTTAAATCCTTCCAAAATAAATGGAATTTGTGGTAGATTATTATGCTGTTTAGGTTTTGAAAATGATAATTATACTGTATTAAAGAAGGATTTCCCTAAAATAGGTTCTAAAGTTGATACTACATTTGGAGAAGGATCTGTAGTAGCAATAGATTTATTTAAAAAAAATTATTCAGTTGATTTAGGAGAAAAGGGTATAGTTAAGGTTGATTTGGGTGAAAAAAATGGAAAGAATATATGATATTTTAGGTTATAAGGACCTTAAAATCTATCAAGATACTTCATTTTTTTCTTTTTCTTTGGATAGTATTATACTTGCTAATTATTCAACAATTAGACAAAGAGACTATAATATAGTAGATTTTTGTACTGGTAATGGTGTTATTCCTATTATTTTAACTAGACGTTGTAATAAGCATATTGATGCTGTTGAAATACAGGAAAAATTATATGATTTAGCATGTAGATCAGTAGAATTAAATAAATTAAATGATAGAATTACTGTTATTAATGATGATGTTAAGAATTTTTCCATTAATAATATGAATAAATATGATTTAGTATTATGTAATCCTCCTTATTTTAAGAATTTGGAGAGTAGTACTAAGAATATTTCTAAAGAGAAAATGATTGCTAGACATGAAATATTTATAAATTTAGATGAGGTTTGTCATTCAGCAAATTTAGTATTGAAAGATAATGGTACTTTTAGTATGATACATAGAACTGATCGTTTAATAGATGTTATTACTAGTATGAAAAAGTATAAAATTGAACCTAAAAGAATTATGTTTGTTTATGAAAATGTTAATTCTGATTCTACTTTGTTCTTGATAGAAGGACAAAAAAATGGAAAAGCTGGTTTAAAAATAGAAAAACCTTATATTTTATACAATGAAGATAATACTATGACTGATGATTATGAAAATATTCAATTGGAGGTTAATGTATGATACAAAAGAGTTATGATGATAGTGCTAGCTTATATTTAATACCTACACCTATAGGTAATTTAGATGATATTACTATTAGATCATTGAATACTTTAAAAACAGTTGATGAAATATTATGTGAAGATACTAGAACTACTGGTGTATTACTTAAAAAATATGATATTAACAAAAAGTTAGTTTCATGTCATGAATATAATGAAGATAAGATGATTGAATATGCTGTTAATAAATTAAAAGAAGGATATAACTTAGGTTTAGTTACTGACCAAGGATCTCCTATAATTAGTGATCCTGGATATGTTGTATCTCGTGGTGTTATAAAGGCTGGATTTAATGTTATTAGTTTACCTGGATCGACAGCTTTTGTACCTGCACTATCTTCTTCAGGAATAGAACCTTCTCCTTTTATGTTTTATGGTTTTTTAAATTCTAAAAAATCTAAACAAAAAGAGGAATTAAATAGTTTAAAAGATTATAGATATACTATTATTTTTTATGAAGCAGTTCACAGAATTAAAGATACTTTAGAAAATATGTTATCTATTTTAGGAGATAGGAATATCTGTATTGGAAGAGAAATATCTAAGATTCATGAAGAATATACAAGAGGTAAGATTTCTGAGTTATTACCTTTAGTTGATACTATGAAGGGTGAATTTGTTATAGTTGTAGAGGGTAATAAGGATACAGTTGACTATAGTAATTTAGATATTATTAGTCATGTTAAATTATATGTAGAAGATGGTATGAAAGAGATGGATGCTATAAAGTTAGTTGCAAAAGAAAGACATTTAGCAAAATCTGTTGTTTATAATGAATATCATAATGGGAAGTGATAGTGTGAAATTAATAGTTGGTCTTGGTAATCCAGGAAAAGAATATGAAAAGACACGTCATAATATTGGTTTTTCTTTCTTGGATTATTATTTGAATAAGAAAAATGTAGATGTTAATTGGACTAAGAAGTTTGATGGATTATATACACAATTAAATATTAATAATGAAAAAGTATTATTTTTAAAACCACAAACTTTTATGAATTTATCTGGTAATTCTGTAAGAAAAGTAATTGATTACTTTGATATAGACATTAATGATATTCTTGTTATTTCTGATGACTTGGATCTTTTAGTAGGTAATTTTAAACTTAAATTAAATGGTTCTTGTGGTGGACATAATGGTTTAAGAGATATTGAAAATAAATTGGGTACTAGTGAATATAAAAGATTAAAGGTTGGAATATCTAAAGATAATAGTCTTGATACTAAAGATTATGTTTTAGGTAATTTTAGTAAAGAGGAATTGGATAAATTTAATGATTTATTTAATAAATTAAGTGATGTTTTAGATGATTATTTTAAGATTCCTTTTAAAGATTTAATGAGTAAATATAATCGTAAGAATAGGTGATATAGTGGATTTTTTTAAGGAAATAATTCAGTGTGATTTGAAAAAAAACATGGGTCTATATAATTTGACCGATGAGTTTTTTTGTGTCTTCTTAAATTATTTAAATTTTAATAATAATGTTTTAGTTGTTGTTAATAGTACTTATGAAGCTAATAAATTATATAGTTCTTTAGTAGCTTATAATGATAATGTTTTCTTATTTCTTATGGATGATTTTTTAACTAGTGAAGCTATTGCTATATCTCCAGATTTAATGATTAATAGATTAGAGACTATTAATAATATTATTAGTAATAATAGTAATTCTATTGTTATTACTAATTTAATGGGTTATTTAAGGTTTTTACCTACAAAAGATAATTATAAGAATTCTGTATTAAATTTAAAAGTAGGAGATATTATTAGTCCATCTAGTCTTGTTAATAAATTAGTATCTATTGGTTATAAAAGAGATACTATTGTTAATAAAACTGGTGAATTTGGTGTTAGAGGGTTTGTTATAGATATTTATCCAATATATGAAGATAATCCTATAAGAATTGAATTCTTTGATGATGAGATAGAATCTATTAGATATTTTGATTCTGATAATCAAACTTCTATTAGTAAAATAGATTCTATTAAAATAAGTCCTTTTTCAGAGTTTATTACTGATAAAGAGGTACATGGTGAAGAATTTGGCAAACAAAAGTATTTACCTAACTATGAGAGTGTTTCAAGTATATTAGATTATTTAGATAATAGTATTACTATCTTTAAAGATTATGATCAATTAAATAATAGTTATACTAATATTCTTAATGAGATAGTTGAATATAATGAAGAAAAGAATATTATATTTAATGGTAAATATATGTTTGATTTTAATGATATTAAAGTAGATTATCCAATGTATTATTTTTCTTTAGATAATTTGACTTCTAATGATTATGTTTCTTCTATAGTAGATTTTAAAGTACGTACTATTAATGGCTTTAATGAAGATGTTAATGCTATTAATGATTATATTAATAATTCTATTCACAATAATAAAACTGTTATCATTAGTTTAAAGAAATATCAAATTAAGACTATTCTTAAATATCTTAATATGAAATTATTTGAAACTACTTTTGATAATATTCATACTGGTTCTGTTAATATTATTGAATCTGAAATAACTAAGGGATTTGAATATAATAATTATATTGTTCTTACTGCTAATGAGTTATTTAATATTAATAATTCTAAGAAGAAATATAATACTAAATATAAGTATTCTACTTCTATTAGTGATATTAATAAATTAGAAGTGGGTGATTACATAGTTCATAATATACATGGTATTGGTGTATATAATGGTATTAAGACTCTTACTTTAAATGATATTACTAAGGATTATTTAGAAATTTTATATCAAGGTACTGATAAAATATATATACCTGTTGAAAAAATTGATATGATTAGTAAATATTCAGGTAGAGAAGGTGTTGCACCTAAAATTAATAAGTTAGGTGGTAAAGAATGGGTTAATACTAAATTAAGAGTTAAGAGTAAAGTTAATGATATGGCTGATCAATTAATTAAATTATATGCAGAAAGAGAATCTAAAAAAGGATTTGCCTTTTCTCCTGATTGTGATTTATCAATTGATTTTGAAAAGGAATTTCCATATGATTTAACTAAAGATCAAATGAAGGCTATATCTCAAATAAAGGCTGATATGGAAAGTACTGTACCAATGGATAGACTTTTATGTGGAGATGTTGGTTTTGGTAAGACTGAGGTTGCTTTTGTAGCAGCATTTAAGGCTATACTTGATTCTAAGCAAGTTTTATTCTTATGTCCAACTACTATTCTTTCTAATCAACATTATGATAATGCTAAAGAAAGATTTAAAGATTTTCCTGTTAATATTGGATTATTAAATAGATTTACTTCTCCTAAAGAGACAGTACGTATTATTAATGGTTTAAAAGATGGAACAATAGATATGGTATTTGGTACTCATAGGTTACTTAGTGATGATATTAAACTAAAGGATTTAGGATTACTTATTATTGATGAGGAACAAAGATTTGGAGTTGCTCACAAAGAAAAAATTAAACAATATAAATCTACAATAGATGTATTAACTTTAACTGCTACTCCTATTCCTAGAACCTTACAAATGTCATTAGTTGGAATTAGAAGTTTATCATTAATTGAGACTCCTCCAATTAATAGATATCCTGTACAAACTTATGTTGTTGAAGAAAATAAACAAATACTTAAGGATGCTATATATAAAGAGTTATCTAGAGATGGACAAGTATTTATTTTATACAATAAAGTACAATCAATTGATGAGTTTGCTGCTAGAATAAAGAATCTTGCTCCTGATGCAAGAATTGGTATTGCTCATGGACAAATGAATAAAATTCAATTAGAGAGTACAATAATGGACTTTGTTAATTATAAATTTGATATTTTAATTTGTACTACTATTATTGAAACTGGTATAGATATTCCTAATGTTAATACTTTAATAATTATTGATGCTGATAGATTTGGATTAAGTCAGTTATATCAAATAAGGGGAAGAGTTGGTAGAAGTGATAAGTTTGCTTATGCATATCTTACTTATCAACCTTTTAAGTCTTTAACTGAGACTGCTGTTAAGAGACTTAATGTTATTAAAGAATTTACTGAACTTGGAAGTGGTTTTTCTATAGCAACAAGAGATTTATCAATAAGAGGGGCAGGAGATATTCTTGGTAGTGAACAAGCTGGATTTATAGATAGTGTTGGTATTGATTTATATTTAAAAATGTTAAATGACGAAATTAATAGAAGAAATAATATAAAAGTGGAAGATGAAGAAGAAGAGGATACTAAACCATTAATTAGTGTTACTACTCATATTTCAGATAATTATGTTTCTGAAGATGAATTGAAAATTGAAATTCATAAGAAGATTAATTCGATTGAGAATAAAGAAACTTTTGATAATGTAAAAATGGAATTAGAAGACAGATTTGGTAAGTTAAGTGAGGATATCATCATTTATATGTATGAAGAATGGTTTGAAAAACTTGCTAAAAGAGTTAAAATTTCTAATGTTCATCAAAATAAGAATTCTATTGAGTTAGTATTCCCTGGAGATGTTGTATCTAAGATGGATACAGAAGAGTTATTTATGGATGCTTTCTATGTTTCTAATATGTTTAGATTTATAAGTAGAGGATCTAATTTAGTAATTGTTCTTGATATTATTAAATTAGAGAAACATCCTATTTATTATTTAGTTGAATTACTTGATAAAATATGTCAAAAATTTGGTAATTCTATTGACTTAAAAAATTAAAGTTGTTAAATTTAGTATGCTAGGAGGAAAGATGATATGAATGATGCATTAGAACAACTTAGGAGACAACATATTGATAATTATAAAAATGCAATTATTGATATTATTAATAATAATACTAATGTATTAGTAGAAGAGGATATTATGTCCTTACTTAGAAAACCTCCACTAGATTCTATGGATTTAATAAAAACTAAGTTTTTAGATTTAGCTAAAAAGAATAAGATTATTCTTAATACTGATGAACTTAGTAATATGATAGATAATTATAGAAGTAATTTAATGAATGAAGTTCTTAATATTAAAGATATTAGAGTTAAAGAATTAACTAAGGAATTTAAAAAGATTAAATATGAAGATAATGAAGTTTTTAAATTAAATAAAAAAGATTTTACTAAAGTAGATAAAGATATTAAGAAGTTGTTAAAAGATCAGTTGGGTAATAGTTATAATACTTTTATTTTAAAAAATATAGATAATATTTATTCAGAAGATGTTGATTCTAATATTAGAAATAGTATTAATACTAATATTTCTAAATATATTAATGGATCTTATCAAAGACAATTACTTGAGAATTTTGATATTAAAGTGTTAGTTAAAGATACTACTTTAATTAATAGTATTAAGGAACAGAATGAAAGATATTTATTTACTATTAATAATTCTAGAATATTAAATGATTTAGATAATAATCTTGAAAATTAAAAATAGGTGTGCTAATATATTGGCATATTGGAAATGTTTTGATGAAGAGCGTTTTATTCATATTACTTATTTTAGAGAACTCTGTTGGTGGGAATGAGTATAAGTAGAATAAAAACTGTATGGCTTCTGAACTTCTATATCGATATGTAGGTATAGGCGTAGACGGCGTTAACGTATTAAGTGTGTAATATGATTATTACAAAATAAGGTGGTACCGCGAGAAATCGTCCTTATATTTGTAATAATCTTTTTTATTTATAAGGAGGGATTAAGATGAATAAAGAAAAATATTATATTTCAACAGCAATTGCTTATACTTCAGGTAAGCCTCATATTGGTAATACCTATGAGATAGTTTTAGCAGATGCAATTGCTAGATTTAAAAGATTACAAGGATATGATGTTTATTTACAAACAGGTACTGATGAACATGGAGAAAAGATTGAATTAAAAGCAAAAGAAGCTGGAGTTACTCCACAAGAGTTTGTCGATGAAAAAGCAGCTGAAATTAAACGTATTTGGGATATTATGAATACAAGTTATGATAAATTTGTACGTACTACTGATCCAGAACATGAAAAGGTTGTTCAACATATTTTTAAATATATGTATGATAAGGGAGATATTTATAAGGGAGAATATAAGGGACATTATTGTACTCCTTGTGAATCTTTCTGGACTGATAGTCAATTAGTAGATGGAAAGTGTCCTGATTGTGGAAGAGATGTTGAAGATAAATGTGAAGAAGCTTATTTCTTTAAACTTAGTAAATATCAAAAACAATTAGAGGATTATATTGAATCTCATCCTGAGTTTATTCAACCTGCTGCTAGAAAGAATGAAATGATCAATAATTTCATTAAACCTGGATTACAAGATTTATGTGTATCTAGAACTTCTTTTAAATGGGGTATTCCAGTAGATTTTGATGATAAACATGTTGTTTATGTTTGGTTAGATGCTTTAACTAACTATATTACTAATATCGGATATGATGTTGATAATTGTACTGATGAATTTAAATATAAATGGCCTGCTGATTTACATTTAATTGGTAAGGATATTATTAGATTCCATACTATTTATTGGCCTTGTTTCTTAATGAGTTTAGATATTCCTCTTCCAAAACAAGTATTTGGACATCCTTGGTTAATTATGAGTGATGGTAAGATGAGTAAATCTAAAGGTAATGTTATCTATGCTGATGATTTAGTTGATGAATTTGGTGTAGATGCTGTTAGATATTACTTCTTACATGAAATACCTTTTGCTAGTGATGGTGTATTTACTCGAGATTTATTAATTGAGAGAATTAATGGAGATCTTGCTAATGTACTTGGAAATTTAGTACAAAGAACTATATCTATGGGTAATAAATATTTTGAAGGTAAGGTTACTAATAAAAATATAGTAGAAGATGTTGATAAAGAGTTTATTAATAAGATAAATGGTTTATACGATAAAGTATCTAATAAAATGGATAATCTTCAAATTAGTGATGCTTTAACTGAAATTTTTGATGTTTTAAGAGCAAGTAATAAATATATTGATGAGACAACTCCATGGGTTTTAGCTAAAGATGAGAATTTAAAAGATAGATTAGAGACTGTTATTTATAATCTATTAGAATCTATTAGAGTATGTGGATTATTATTAAATCCATTCTTAACTAAGACTAGTGAGAAAATTGCTAAACAAATAAATAATGATAATACTGAAATTAAGTATGTTGATAATAATTCTTATGAATTAGATAAGCCAACTGCATTATTTATGAGAATAGATACTAAAAAGGAATAATGATATTCCTTTTTCTTTTAAAATAATGTATTTTATATTATAATGTTATAAAAGGTAGGTTATAATATGGTAAGTTCAGGTAATGTACAAAGTGATTTAAGTTCAGTAAAATCTTCATTTGAAAAATACTCCTCAACTGTTAGTGACATGAGTTCTAGTTGGAAGGGTAATTCATATGATAATTTTAATTCTAAAGCAGAAAGTTTTAATAGTGAATTTTTAGGTCAAATTGAAAGTTGTATGAGTAATTTCGCATCTGCTTGTGACTTATATGAGCAATATAAAAATACTAAAGATAATCTTAATATAGCAAGATCTAATTATAATACTGCTGTTGCAGCAGGGGAAAGTACTAGTACTTTTTCATCTCAAATAAGTAGTTATGAATCAAAAATGAGTGATTTAAAAAATCAAATAAATAAATTGCTTGATCAAGTAAAAGGAGTTAAATTAACTGCAACATCACTTAATCCATCTTCATCTGATGTAGGTGGTAGTGTTAAAGTTAGTTCTGGTGCTCAAGATCCAAACTTGATTTATACTGATGATGGGTATGTATTTCCATTTGCTAAAGGTATTAGTGCTCCTGTAACTTCATCAGTTGGTCCAAGAAATCAGCCTACTGCAGGTGCTAGTACTAATCATAAAGGTACTGATATAGGTGTTCCTGAAGGAACAGAGGTTCATTCAATGTCTGGAGGAACAATTACTAATGCTGGTAGAGGAGATGCTGGTGGATATGGTAACTGGGTAAGAGTTCAACATGATGATGGAACAGTTGCACTTTATGGTCATTTATCTAAGTCTGATTATTATGGTGTTGGTGATAGAGTAGAAGCAGGAGATTTAATTGCTTTAACTGGTAATGAAGGTGTTTCCACAGGACCACATTTACATTTTCAGATTGAAACTACAGATGGCGAGATATTAAATTCAGAAAATATTTTTGATGGATATTGGCCTAGCTAATGATAGGGAGGAAGATGAGTATGTTTATTGATACACATTGTCATTTATCAAAAGAAGATTATGAAGATATAGATAAAATAATTGAAGATAATAGAAACAACTATGTTGATAAAATAATAGTATCTGGTTGTACTAGAGATAGTATAGTAGAAGCACTAGATTTACTAAATAAATATGATGATGTTTATGTAACAATAGGTTATCATCCGAGTGAAGCATTAATTACTACTGATGAAGATCTTAAGTTATTGAAAAAACAATTAAAAAATAATAGGGTAGTTGGTGTTGGAGAGATAGGTTTGGATTATCATTATGGTAAAGAAGATATAGAGCAACAAAAGACTTTATTTAGAAAACAATTAGAAATAGCACAAGAATTATCTTTACCTGTTGTTATACACAGTAGAGATGCTACTTTTGATACAATCAATATATTAAAAGAGTTTCCTGATGTAAAAGGAGATATACACTGTTTTAGTGGAAGTATAGAAACTGCTAGAATATATGTATCTATGGGTTATAAGTTAGGTATTGGAGGAGTAGTTACATTTAAAAATAGTACTTTACCTAAAGTTGTTGAAGAAATAGGATTAAGTAATATAGTAATTGAGACAGATAGTCCTTATCTTACTCCTGAACCTTTTAGAGGAAAACAAAATAGTTCTAAGTATCTTTCTTTAATTGCTGATAAGATAGCTGATATATTTGATTTACCTATAGAAGATGTCTCTAAAAGACTACTTGAAAATACATATGAGTTGTTTGACTTAGAATAGAAAATATGTTAATGTTAAATAGAAAATAATGGGTTGGTGATAATATGAAAATAAGAGATTTTAAACAAGTAATACTAGCTTTTTTTGTTGTAGTAATCTTATCTCTTTCATATTTATTTTTCCTTTATATGTATAAATTAAGTACTACGAAGAACTATAATGAAGATGATTTGGTTATAAGTACTAAAACTATTAATAATATCGAAATAAATGATTCTTTACCATTATCTGATAAAATGGCTAAGAGTCTTGATATTACTGATATTCATGATGGAATAGAGGGTTATATAGAATTTAGTATTAAGAATAAAGCTGATAGTCCTGTTAATTATGAAATATATGCAATTAAAAATGAAATAGAAGATGGAATTGATGAAAGATTTGTAAAAATATATCTTACTGATTCAGAAGGTAAACCAGTAGGTACTTATGATAAGAGTTATGCTCCAACATTCTATTCTTTAAGATTTTTAAATGATCTTCCGGCTGGAAGAAGTATATATAAAGGTACTCTTGATGACCATGATACTGATAAGTTTATATTACGTACTTGGGTTTCAGATGGATACCCTTATCGTACTAAAGAAAAAAAATTTAGTTTTTCTTTAGATGTTAGACCAGTATAAGGAGGATATATGAGTAAGAATAAAGTTAAAGAATTATCTAAAGGTTTTTGGATTATTTTAATAACAATATGTTTATTTTTTATAATTTTAATTGGAATTGGATTTGTTACCTTTGCTAATAGAGAGAAAGAAGTTATAGTTGAGGATGAAACTGCTGGAAAAATTACATTAAATTATTCTACATCTACTAATGGTTTATCTATTACTGATGCTACATCTACAATTGATTCAGTTGGAATTAAGAATGAAAATTATTTTGAATTTTATATAAAGACAAAACTTGAAAATGATCAGGAAGCTGAATATGAAATAACTGTTTCTAAAAATAGTAAGAAATCTACTATTCCTGATGATGGAATAAAAGTATATTTAGAAAAAGAAAAAGATGGATTATTTACTTCTTTATTTGGACCTAAAGAGTTTGAAGGATTAAAAAAAGATTCTAAAATTGGTTCTAAAAAGGGAGAAATGGTAATAGCAAATGTGTCAAGAAATGAATCTGGTACTGACAAATACAGATTAAGAATTTGGATGTCAGATAAATGTATTCTTGAAAAAGGTGACTACTCAGTCGATGTAAATTTATATGCAAAAGTTAAATAGAAAAGTGTCAAATTTACTTTTCTTTTTTCTTTTTTATAGTTTTTTAATATTATAGGTATTATAATGAGTTTAAGATTGGAGTAGGAATATGGATAATAATAAATCTAATTTTTCAAGTTTATTTAGTGTTTTTCGTCTTATGAGTAAATCATTTGTTATTATGATTATTGTTTTCTTTGTAATTTTTGGTTTATGTGTAACTGGATATTTTTTAGATTTATTTATTAATGTTAAATCAGGAAATTATGAACATCCTCTATTTGGTGGATATGTTATTGTATCTCAAAGTATGGTTCCTACTATTAATGTTAATGATGCAGTTGTTGTTAAAAGAGAAAATAATGATAAATATGCAGTTGGAGATGTAATTACTTTTAAATCTGATGAAAATAATTATGAAGGTTATCCTATTACTCATAGAATTATTTCTAAAGAAGAATTTGCAGATTCTGAGTCTTCTTATACTACTAAAGGTGATAATAATTCTATAGCAGATCCTTCTAGAGTATATACTTCTAATATATATGGAAAGGTTATGTTTGTTATACCTAAGCTTGGATATCTTAAAAGTTTTTTAGCAAAACCATCTAATTTCTTCTTATGTGTATTAATTCCAACTTTGATTGTATTTATTTATGACTTTTCAAGAATATTTAGTGCAATGAATAAAAGAGAATATAATTAATTATTCTCTTCCTTTTTTTTAGTTAGTGCTTTATAATAAAAAACATTGGTGATAATATGGAAAAATATGATGTTAAATTTAAAAAGAAGTTAGGACAAAACTTTTTAAAAAATATTAATGTTGTTAAAAGAATTGTTGATGTTAGTGATATTGATGATAATTCTTTAGTAATAGAAGTTGGTCCGGGTGGAGCAATTATGACAAGAGAATTGGCTCTTAAAGCTAAGAATGTCCTTGCTTATGAAATAGATCAAGATTTATCAGATGAGTTATTTAAAAGATTAGATGGTTTTGATAATGTTAATGTTTTATTTCAAGATTTTTTAAATTCTGATTTAGCTTCAGATGTAGATAATTATTCTTATGATAAACTTTATTTTGTTAGTAATGTTCCTTATTATATTACAACACCAATTATTTTAAAGTTAATTAAGAGTGGTCTTAAGTTTAATAAGATAGTCATGATGGTACAAAAAGAAGTCGGAGATAGATTTAGTACTGAACCTGGAAGCAGAGAATATGGTTCTATTACTGTACTTTTAAATTATTTTTATGATATAAAAAAGGAATTCTTTGTTTCTAAAAAGGAATTTGTACCTGAACCTAAAGTTGATAGTTTAGTTATATCTTTTACTGAGAATGAACATAAATTACCTTTAAAAGATTTTGAATTCTTTGAGAAAATATTACATGATTCTTTTCAATATAAAAGAAAGAATATTAAGAATAATCTTAAAGCATATGATTTAAAAATAGTAGAGAGAGTTTTAAATGATTTTGATTATGATCTTACTGTTAGAGCAGAGGAATTAAGTATCGAAGTTTTTGTTTCTTTGGCTAATGCATTATATAAATAGAAGACACTTGTATAAAAAATATTGATTTTTAATAAATTCTATTATAAAATTAATTTGTAAAGTGTTACGCTTTAAGAGGGAGGAAAATGCGTATGAAAATTACATCTGTAAATGTACGTAAGATTGAAAAAGATGGCTCTCGTATGAAGGGAATTGCATCAGTTCTTTTAGATGACAGTTTTGCAGTACATGATATTCGTATTATTGAGGGAGACAACGGACTATTTATAGCTATGCCAAGCCGTAAGACAGCTACAGGTGGTTATCGTGATATTGCTCACCCAATTAATCCTGAAGTACGTGCTATGTTCGAAGAGGCTATTCTAGAAGCTTATGATAAAGCTGATGAAGCACCAGCAGAGGAAGAGGAATAAGATGCATTTGCATCTTTTTTTGTGTAAAGTTTTTGTCTTTACCTTTATTCTTTATGTATATATATTTCTTTTAGTTATATAATATAAAGTGTAAAGGTAGGTGAATGTGATGGCTAGAAAGAACAATAAAACTAAGTCTAGAAGACGTATGCTATTATTGGGTTTTATATCATTAGCTATTATATTTACAACTACATTTACTATTGGTAAGTATTGGATTGAGATATTTGAAAAGTACCAAGAAAAGAAGGATTTAGAAAAGAAACTTATTGATTTAAAAGAAAAAGAAGAAGAACTTAAGGTTGATGCTAATAAGTTACAAAATCCTGAATATGTTGCTAGATATGCTAGAGAAAAATATATGTATTCAAAAGATGGAGAATATATTTTGCAGATTCCAGAAGAATAATTTATATTTTTCTTTTTTTTTAGGTATAAATGTTATAAAATAAATTAATGACTGGAGGTGCTCATAATATGAAAATTGATGACAATTTTACTTTTAATATGAATGATAAAATTGTTGTTGGATGTTCTACTGGACCTGATTCTATGGCTTTAGTTGATATGCTTTTAAAGATTAGGGATAAATACAATTTATATATTATAGTTGCCCATGTTAATCATAATGTTAGAATAGAAAGTTATGATGAAGCAGTTTTTTTAAAAGAGTATTGTCTTGAAAATAATATTGTTTTTGAATCAATGGTTATTGAAGAATATGGTGATGATAATTTCCACAATGAAGCTAGAAATATAAGATATAACTTCTTTGAGGATGTTGTTCATAAGTATAAAGCAAATTATTTAATGACTGCTCATCATGGTGATGATTTGATGGAGACTATTCTAATGAGAATGGTTAGAGGATCTAATTTGAATGGTTATAGTGGTTTTAAACAAGTTGTTGAAATGGAAGGTTATAAAATAGTAAGACCATTAATAAACTATACAAAGAAAGAATTAGAAGAATATGATCAAGCTAATAATGTTAAGTATTATGTAGATAGTTCTAACAGTAAAGATACATATACAAGAAATAGGTACCGTAAATATGTATTACCATTCCTAAAACAAGAAGATAAAGATGTTCATTTGAAGTTTATTAAGTTCAGTAGGACATTGGAAGAGGCTTCTAGTTTTATTGATAAGGTTACTGAAAAAGCCATTAAAAGAGTATTTGATAATAATAGAATATTAATTGATAAGTTTTTGTTAGAAGATGAATTTATTCAAAAAGAATTATTATATTCATTCTTAAGTGAATTTTATCAAGATGATTTAATATTAGTTTGTGATAGACATATTGATTTAATACTTAGTTTAATTAATAGTAAAAAAGTAAATTCATTTGTTAATTTACCAAATGATGTTATTGCTAGAAAAGAATATAACTATTTTGAATTAAAAAGAGAAATAGATGCTATTAGTGGATATGAAATTGAGTTTAATGATTATGTTTTATTACCTAACAATCATTCTATTAAGAAAATTGATTCTACAGATAATAACAGTAATTATATATGTAGATTAAATAGTAATGATATTTGTTTACCTTTAATTATTAGATCTCGTAGGATTGGTGATAAGATAATGGTTAAGGGCTTAAATGGTACTAAGAAAGTAAAAGATATATTTATTGATAAGAAGATATCTATTATTGAGAGAGACAGTTGGCCTATTGTTTTAGATTCTAAGGGACAAGTGGTTTGGATTCCTGGATTAAAAAAATCTAAATTTGATAAAAAGAAAACAGATACTTATGATATAATATTGGAGTATAGTTAAGGAGGAAGTATTTTGGAAAATAATAATATTGATAAAAAAGTAATTAAAAAAGGTTTATTACCATACTTATTTATTTTTCTAATTATGTTGGGTGTATTTCTATATTTTAGATATACAGATAGTGAAGTACATTCTTTTACATATGATGAATTTATAGAAAAATTAGATGGAGATAAAATAAAAGAATTAGAGTTAACTGCTAGAGGATCTGGTTATATTTATGAAGTTACTGGTACTTTAGATAGTTATGATGAAGATGAGTATTTTGAGGCTACTTTACCTTTAAGTGAAGAAGTTATGAAAAAAATAGTTACTGCTAGTGATGAGCAAGATTTTACTTTAACAGTATATGCTGATCCTGAATCATCACAATGGTTAATTATTTTAGTTAACTTTGTACCAATTGCAGCTCTTGTTATATTTGCTTTTTGGTTCTTTAATAAACAAATGGCTGGTAATAAGAGTTCATTAGATTTTGGTAAGAGTAGAGCTAGATTAAGTTCTGATAATAATAAAGTTACATTTAAAGATGTTGCTGGATTAAAAGAAGAAAAGGAAGAAGTTAAGGAATTGATTGATTTCTTAAAAGATCCAAAGAAATTCCAAAAGTTAGGTGCAAGAATTCCTAAGGGAGTTTTATTAATGGGTCCTCCAGGAACTGGTAAAACTTTACTTGCTAAAGCAGTTGCTGGAGAAGCAGATGTTCCATTCTACTTTATAAGTGGTTCAGATTTCGTTGAATTATTTGTTGGAGTTGGAGCTTCTCGTGTTAGAGATATGTTTAAGGAAGCTAAAAGAAATGCTCCATGTTTAATATTTATTGATGAAATTGATGCTGTTGGTCGTCAAAGAGGATCTGGTATTGGTGGAGGACACGATGAACGTGAGCAAACTCTTAACCAATTACTTACTGAAATGGATGGATTTGGTGCTAATGAAGGAATAATTATCATTGCTGCAACAAATAGACCTGATGTATTAGATCCAGCATTATTAAGACCAGGAAGATTCGATAGACAAGTTACTGTTAACTTGCCTGATGTTAAGGGTCGTGAAGAAATATTAGAAGTACATGCTAAAAATAAGATTTTAGCTGATGATATTACAATTGAAAATTTAGCTAAGAGAACTCCTGGTTTTAGTGGAGCAGATCTTGAAAATTTACTTAATGAAGCTGCATTACTTGCTGTTAGACGTAATAAAGATGAAATTACTATGAGTGAAATTGATGAAGCTACTGATAGAGTTCTTATGGGACCTGCTAAAGTTAGTCATAAATATAGTGAAAACGATAGAAAGTTAGTTGCTTATCATGAGGCAGGACATGCTGTTGTTGGAATTAAACTTGAAGGAGCTAGTGATGTTCAGAAAGTAACTATTATTCCAAGAGGTCAAGCTGGTGGATATAATATGATGGTTCCATCTGAAGAAAAGTTATGTTCTACTAAGACTGATTTACTTGAACAAGTTACTGGATTGTTAGGTGGACGTGCTAGTGAAGAAATTACTTTTGGAGAAATTACTACAGGAGCACATAATGACTTTGAAAAAGCTACTAAGATAGTTAGAGCTATGGTTACTGAATATGGTATGAGTGACTTAGGGCCATTACAATTTGAACAACAATCTGGTAGTGTATTCTTAGGTAGAGATTACAACAAACCACAACATTTCTCTAATGAAGTTGCTAATGAGATAGATATGGAAATGAGAAAGATCATTAATGAATGTCATGAACGTGCTAAGGATATAATTAAAAAGAATAAGGATTTATTAAAACTTATTGCTGAATCTTTATTAGAGTATGAAACTCTTACAAAAGAACAAATTGATTATTTAGTAGAACATGGTAAGATGCCTAACGAAGATGATGATAATTATGAGACTATGTCATTAACTAAGCTAAGAGAAATTGCTAAAGAAAAGGGAGTAAAAAATACTTCTAAAATGAATAAGGCAGAATTAATTAAAGAATTAGATGATTAATCTAATTCTTTTTTATTTAAAAATAATAAATTATTGTTATAATAAGAAGCAAAGGAGGAGTAGTTTATGGCTAAAAAAATAGATAAAGAAACATTAGCTAAAAAGGGTAAAGGATTTATTAATGAATTTAAAGAATTTGTAATGCGTGGAAATGTTATGGATATGGCAATCGGTGTTATTATCGGAGGTGCATTTGCTGATATAGTTACTGCATTAACTAAAGATTTCATTAATCCATTAATTAATGGTATTGGTGGAGCTGAAGTTGGTGGAACTTTAAAAATTTATGGTGGTCAAGAAATCCTTTATGGAGATTTCATTACTTCAGTAATTAATTTCATTATTATGGCTTTTATTCTTTTCCTATTATTAAAGACTGCTAATAAAGTTATGTCTATCGGTAAAAAGAAAGAAGTAGAAGAAGCTCCTAAAAAAGCAGATGACGTCGTTCTTTTAGAAGAAATTAGAGATTTACTTAAAAAACAAGTAAAATAAAAAAATGGAAACATTCATTTTTCTTGTTATAAAATAATATTTGTTATATAATATGGATGCTTTAGAGGTGACTTTATGGAATGGAATATTGATAAAGTAAAAATTAAGAATCAAGTTGTTTTAGCACCTATGGCTGGAATCTCTAACTCAGCTTATAGAAGAATTTGCAAAGAAATGGGTTGTGGATTAATATATGCTGAAATGGTTAGTGATAAGGCAATTACTTTTAGTAATAAAAAGACACTTGATATGTTATATATGACAGATGTAGAAAGACCATTATCTCAACAAATATTTGGTAGTGATGTTGATTCTTTTGTAGAAGCTGCTAAATATATAAATAAAAATATGCATCCAGATATTATTGATATCAATATGGGGTGCCCAGTTCCTAAAGTTGCAGTTAGATCACAAGCAGGGTCTGCATTATTAAAGAATCCTGATAAGATTTACGAAATAGTATCAGCTGTAGTTAAAGCTGTTGATATTCCTGTTACTGTAAAGATTAGAAGTGGATGGGATAGTAAATCAATAAATGCTGTAGAAGTAGCTAAAGTAATTGAAAAAGCTGGTGCTAGTGCTATTTGTGTACATCCTAGAACAAGAAGTCAAGGTTATAGTGGTAAAGCAGACTGGAACATAATTAAGCAGGTTAAGGAAGCTGTAAATATTCCTGTTATTGGTAATGGTGATATTAAAACTCCAGAAGATGCTAAAAGAATGTTAGATGAAACTAATTGTGATGCGGTAATGATTGGTAGAGGAGTTTTAGGTAATCCATGGTTAATTAAAAACACTATTAATTATTTAGATGGAAAAGATATTATAGATGTTACTTTAAATGATAGAGTTGATATGTGTTTAAAGCATTTAAATTATCTTTTATATTTAAAGGGTGAAAAATTAGCTTGCTTAGAAATAAGAAATCATATAGGGTGGTATTTTAAAGGAATTAAAGGTGCGAATGAACTTAAAAATAAAGTCTATCAAACTTCCAACATTCATGATATAATTTCTTTATTAAATGAATTTAAGGAGGGATGCTCATGAAAGATGGGAAAGATGAGAAAAGTAAGAAGAAAACGGAAATAGAAAAGGATAATAAAGAAGCAGAGAAAGCTTTATTTATTCAAAGATTGTTTGCTTATGTGATTGATGTATTCATCATATCTTTTATAGCAGGCCTTTTAGCTAGTCCTTTTATTAATACTGAACAATATAATAAATATTCAAATGAGTTAACTGAAATGACACAAAAGTTTGTTTCTAATGAAATTACTTCAGAGGATTATTTAATTCAATCTGAGACAATTACTTATAATTTATCTAGACTTAATGGACCAATTGTTTTTATTACTGTTGTTTTAGGAGTATTATATTTTATAGTATTCCAAGTATATAATTCAGGTAAAACTATTGGTAAGAAAATTATGGGTATTAAGATAATATCTGAAGATGGTGATTTAACTATTAATCAAATGATTTTTAGAAGTTTTATTGCTAATTCTATATTAGTTAATATAATTAATGTTATTTTATTAATTACAATGAATAAGACAGGTTACTTCTATACTTATGGAAGTTTTGAACTAATTCAATATGTTATTACTATTGTTTCATTATTTATGGTAATGTTTAGTAAAGAAGGTAAAGCTATACATGATAGATTAGTACATACAAAAGTAGTTAGAGGATAGGAGAAATATTATGGAAAGAGAATTTACTGAACAAGAACTCGTAAGAAGAGAAAAATTAAATAATTTAAGAGAATTAGGGTTAGATCCTTTTGGACATAGATTTGAAAGAGATAGTTTTGCCCAAGATATAAAAGATAAGTATAGTGATATTGATCATGATGCTTTTGAGAGCATGGATGATACTGCTACTGTTGCAGGAAGAATTATGTTTATTAGAAAAATGGGAAAAGCATCATTCTTTACTATTAAAGATAAGACTGGTTCTATACAAATTTATATTTCTATAAATGATATTGGAGAAGATAGTTATAACTTATTTAAGAGTGCTGATATCGGAGATATAGTTGGTGTTCATGGTAAGATTATGAAAACTAAGACTGGTGAAGTTACTATTAAGTGTTTAGAATATACACATTTAGTTAAAGCGCTTAAACCATTACCAGAAAAATTCCATGGATTACAAGATAAAGAGGAAAGATATAGAAGACGTTATGTTGATTTAATAATGAATGATGATGCTAAAAATGTAGCATTCTTAAGACCAAGAATTATTAGATGTATCCAAAACTTTTTAGATGGAAAGGGATTTGTTGAAGTTGAGACTCCTGTTTTAACAACATTACTTACAGGAGCAAGTGCAAGACCTTTTGTTACTCATCATAATGCTCAAGATATGGATATGTATTTAAGAATTGCATTAGAATTACCACTTAAAAGATTGTTAGTTGGTGGAATGGAAGCAGTTTATGAAATTGGTAGACAATTTAGAAATGAAGGTATGGATCAAAAACATAATCCTGAATTTACTTCGTTAGAAGCATATCTTGCTTATGCTAATTTAGATACATGGATGGATTTAACTGAAGAAATGTATCATGAAATTGCTAAAGTAGTTGGAAAAGATGTTTATCATTGGAATGGATATGATATTGATGTATCTAAACCATTTAGAAAAGCTACTATGTGCGAAATCATTAAGGAAACTACTGGAATTGATTTCAAAAATATTACTGATTTAGATGAGTGTTTAAAATTAGCTAAAGAACATCATATTGAATTAGAAGAACATGAAAAGACATATGGACATATTGTTTCTAAGTTCTTTGAAGAATATGGTGAGAAGACTTTAATTCAACCAACATTCTTATGTGAGCATCCATTAGAGATTAGTCCATTAACAAAGAAGAATCCAGACGATCCAAGATTTGTTGATAGATTCGAATTATTTATTGGTGGAACTGAGCTTGCTAATGCTTATACAGAATTAAATGATCCAATAGATCAGTTAGAAAGATTTGAAGCACAAATAGCTGAAAGAGATTTAGGAAATGATGAAGCAAATGACATTGATTATGACTTTGTTGAAGCTCTAGAATATGGTATGCCTCCTGCTGGAGGAATCGGATATGGAATCGATAGAACAGTTATGTTATTTACTGAACAAGATTCAATTAGAGAAGTTATTTTATTCCCTACAATGAAAGAAAGAGGAAAAAATTAAAATTTCCTCTTTTTTGCGGAAAAAGAATAAAATACCCCTTAAATGCTTGTAAAATAAATAAAAAAAGGTTTATAATTATTATGGGAGGTTAATTATGAAGAAAAATAATACAATTAAAGTCGTTCTTATTACTACATTAGTATGTTTAGTTTTATCTTGGATTTTTAAAGCTGCTTATTTTCAAGGCGAATTTGTAGAACAAGGACGCGTACAAATGGGACTATTTGATTTATTCAATTATCCATTAACTGCATTATCATATTTTGGATATATTGCTTTATTTCTTTTAGTTGTTGGTGGTTTTTATGGAATTTTATATAAAATTCCTGCATATCGTAACTTATTAGATAAGATTGCTAATGCATTCAAAAACAAAGGTATGTTATTCTTATCAATCGTTGTTGTTTGTTTCGCATTATTAGTTTCTATTTGTGGTCTTCAAATTGGATTAGCTTTAGTTATTCCATTTGTAGTATCAATCATCTTACTTTTAGGATATGATAAAATTGTTGCAGCATTAGTTACTGTTGGATCTATGGCTGTAGGTCTTGCTGGTAGTACTTATGCTACTGCTAATTTAGGAGTTCTTACTAGCTCATTAAATCTTGATTATAATTATCAAATTTGGGTTAGAGTAGTTATTCTATTAGTAGGTATTGTTTTAGTTATTTTCAATACTTTTATGTATACAAAGAGAAGTATGAAAGTTGTTAAGGCAGAAAAGACAACTGTTAAGAAAGCAGAAAAAGAAGATAAGCAAGTTACAGTTAAAGTTGAACCTGAAAAGAAAACTTCTAAAGCACCTGCAAAGAAATCAACTAAGTCTTCAAGTGCTACTAAGAAAGGTACTAAATCAACTGCAAAGAAAACTTCATCAAAAACACGTAAGAGTGTTAATAAAGCAGCATTAAAAGATGAAGATATTATTGTAGTAAAGGAAAATATGGATAATAGTAGAGATTATCTTGTACCAGAAGTTGCTGGTTCAGATCATAAAATTTGGCCATTAGTAACTCTATTTATCTTATTATTTGTAGTTTTCGTTTTAGCATTCCTTCCATGGAAAGCTGTATTCAACATTGACTTATTCGAAAATATGACAAGTGGATTTACTGGATTTGAATTATTCGGATTCCCAATCTTTGGAAAGATTTTAGGAACTGTTAATTCATTTGGTAACTGGATGATTACAGATATGTTCTTACCAATGGCTTTGGTTGTTCTAATCTTAGCTATAATTTATAAAGTAAGTTTTGATGATGTTCTAGATGGATTTATAGCTGGAGCTAAAAAAGCATTTAAACCTGCTTTAATAGCATTATTAGTATATACAATTCTTGTTGTAGTTACTTATCATCCATTCCAATTAGTATTATATAAAGCTATTATTGGAACTAAGTTCAATGTTGCAAAAGAAGTTATTACTGCTATTATGGCTGCAGTATTAAACGTTGATCCATCATACACATTCCAAACTGTATTACCATACTTCACTTCAGTTGTTACTGATGTTAAGAATTATAGTGTAGTTGGTATTATTTACCAATCTATGTATGGATTTACTACTTTATTTGCACCATCTAGTTTAATATTAATGGTGACATTATCATTCTTAAAAGTTTCTTATGGTTCTTGGTTAAAGAATGTTTGGAAACTATTACTTGAATTATTTGTAATTTTCTTAATTATATTTATAATTCTTGCTTTAATTTAAGAATATTAAAAGAGAAGTTTTTACTTCTCTTTTTTTTATTATATTGATATAATAACGTCAGGTAGGTGATTATTTTGAAGTTATATAATACTTTGACAAAAAAAGTAGAAGATTTTATTCCATATGAAGAAGGAAAGGTTAAATTATATACTTGTGGACCTACTGTTTATCATTATGCACATATTGGTAATATTCGTAATTATATAGGACATGATATTTTAGATAAGACTCTAAGATATTTAGGATATGATGTTACTAGAGCTATGAATATAACTGATGTTGGACATTTGACAAGCGATAGTGATTCTGGCGAAGATAAAATGGAAGTTGCTAAGAAGAGGGAACACAAGTCAGCTATGGAGATTGCTAAATTCTATACAGATGCATTCTTTGTAGATTTTGGTATGGTTAACTGTAGGGTTCCAGAGATAGTAAGTCCTGCGACTGAAAATATTGATGAATATATTAAAATTATTACTAAGTTACTTGAAACTGATTATGCATATCAATCTGGAGGTAATATTTATTTTGATATTTCAAAACTAGATAACTATTATTGTTTAACAAATCAAGATAGTAATCTTGTTATAGGAGCAAGAGAAGGAGTAGAAGAAGACTCTAATAAGCGTAATCAAGCTGATTTTGCTTTATGGTTTACTACTAGTAAATTTGAAAATCATGAATTATTATGGGATTCTCCATGGGGAAAAGGATATCCAGGATGGCATATAGAATGTACTGGTATTTCTATTAAATATTTAGGAGAACATTTAGATATACATGGTGGTGGAGTTGATAATATATTTCCACATCATACTAATGAAATTGCTCAAAGTGAAGCTTATTTAGGACATAAATGGTGTAATTATTGGTTCCACAATGAACATTTATTAGATGAATCTGGTAAGATGAGTAAGTCTAAGGGTGGTATTTTAACTGTTAGTGTTCTAAAAGAACAAGGATATGATCCAATAGCATTTAGATTTATGTGTTTAGGATCTCATTATAGAAAACAATTGATGTTTTCTTATGATAATTTAGAGCAAGCTCAAAATACTCTTAATAAGCTCAAAAAAAGAGTTAATTTATTAAAAGAAAATGGTGAGCTAGATAAAGAATTATTTGATTTGTATGTTAGTAAATTTAAGGAACAATTAGAAAATGATTTAAATACTTCTAATGCATTAACTGTTCTATATGAAGTTTTAAAAGATGATAAATTAAATGATACTACTAAGATTAAATTAATAGAGGATTTTGATAAAGTATTATCTTTAAATCTTATTGTAGAAGAAGAATCTATCGATAGTGATCTTGATAAAGAGATACGAGAAAAGATAGAAGAAAGAAAAGAAGCAAAAGCAAATAAAGATTATGCTTTAGCTGATCAAATAAGAGATGACTTAGCATCTAAAGGAATTAAATTAATTGATACTAAAGATGGAACTACGTATGAAATTATAAAGGATTAATATTTAATCCTTTTTTATGTTATAATGAATTTGGTGATTTTATGGATGTAAGAGAAATTAATGTTTTAGTTTTAGCATATTTAGGGGATACTATATATGAAAATTATGTAAGAAGATATCTTATTAATTCTGGTATTGGTAATGTTAATGATTTACAAACAGCAGCTATTAAGTATGTTAGTGCTAAAAGTCAGGCGTCTTATGTTACTGAAATGTTATCTCAAAATCTTTTTTCAGAAGATGAAGTTAATGTAATTATGAGAGCGAGAAACTATAAGACTACGTCTCATCCTAAAAATTGTGATATAGTTACTTATAAATATGCTACTGGATTAGAAGCAGTTATTGGATATTTAAGCTTAATAAATAAAAATGAAAGGATAGATAAAATTATGGATTTTATCTTAAAATAGAATATGTTAGTATACGGAAGAAATGTAGCAAGAGACTTATTAAAAAATAATAAGAGTATAAAAAAAGCAATTATACAAGAAGGTTTTGATGAAAAAGATATAATTGATTTTCTTAAAAGTAATAAAATACCTATGGAAATTAAATCAAAAAGAGAAATTGATAATTTGATTGATGGGGTTCATCAAGGTATAATTCTATCTATTCCGGATTATCAATATAAAAGTATTGAATCTTCATATGATGATGAGATAGTTGTATTATTAGATCATATTGAAGATCCTCATAATTTGGGAGCAATTATTAGAACTTGTGAAGCTGCTGGATTGAGATCTATTATTATTCCTAAAGATAGACAGGTTCAGATTAATTCTACTGTAATGAAGACTAGTGTGGGTACTTTAGATAATATGAATATTATATCTGTTAGTAATTTAGGATACGCAATAGATAAATTAAAAGATAATGGATTTTGGGTATATGGAACTTCATTAGAAAATAGTGTTGATTATAGAGATGTAGATTATGATGGTAAGGTTGCTATTGTAATAGGTAATGAAGGTTCTGGTATCTCTAACATTGTTTCTAAAAAGTGTGATTATTTAGTAAAGATTCCAATGTATGGTAAAACAAATAGTTTAAATGCTAGTGTTGCTGCCGGAATTATGGTTTTTGAGGTAATACGTAATAGAAAGAGGAGTTAATGAGTTATAAGAAATATAATGATTATGAACTTCTTTATATGGTAAGAGAAAATGATGAGAATTCTAAAAATTGTTTACTTGAAAAGTATTATCCAATTATAAAGAGTATATCCTTATTTTATTATAATAAGTATATTGGTTTTGGATATGACTTGGATGATTTTATTCAAGAAGCATTACTTGCTTTTTATAGAGCAATTGATACCTTTGATGAAAGCAGAGATGTACTATTCTATACTTATTTATGTGTTTGTATTCATAGAAAGTTTAGTTCTTTTTGTAGAATATTTACAACTAATAAGAATATATCTAATACATATTTTGCTTCGTTAGATGATTATCAAGTTGCAGATGAGAGCGTTAATATTTATAAAACAATGGAATTTAATGATACTAGTAATCGATTAAGACAAGTATTATTAGATTTAACTTTTGAAGAGTCTTGTATTTATGAATTAAAAATTAATAATTTTAAATATAAGGAAATTGCTTTGTTATTGGATACTGATATTAGAAATGTTCAATCTAAATATAATAAAGTTAGTAAGATTATTAATAACAAACTGGCAAACTATTAAAGACAATAATTGTCTTTTTTTTATTTTTGTTTTAAAATATTATTAGATAAGATAAGGTGATAATATGAAAGACAATATTATTCAATCTCCAGGTACTGAAAAACAAGAAAATGAAATTATGTCATTATCTGATTGGGTTATGAGTCATCCGAGTGAAAATGAACTTAAAGAAGTATTTCTTAATATGGATGTTGCGATGAAGTATATTCATGATCATGGATATTGTATTGAGGTTTTTCATCCATCTCAAATATTTGTATTAGATAATAGCCCTGATCATATTAAATTTAGTACTGTACCATTAGATCCTGATTTTGCTAGTAGTGAAAAGATGATAAAGGAAGATATTTTTAATTCTTCGTTGATTCAAATTGGAATATATACTAAGACTTTGAATAGTCTAACACCTGAATTTTTAAAATCTAATTTTGATGAAATAAGTCAATTTCTTCCTGCTGGTGATGTTCCTTATTATAGAGGAGTAGTACAAAGAGGAGCAAAGGTTTATCTTTCTGAGTTTGCTGCAGAAAGAAGTAAAAGAGACTTAGAATCTTTAGAAGAACAGTTAGGAACAGAAGAGGAAGATAAAATTGATACAACTAATTTTACTGCTGTTTCTAATGATGAGATTAATGATAAAATATATAAATCATTAAATAGATCTAGAGAAGCTGCTTTTGTTAATTATTTAATTATTCCAACTTTAATATTATTATCTTTATTTGTTATTGGATTAGTAGGTTGGATTATAAGCTTATTTTAAACATATTTGTTGACATTTCTAAGTGTTTATGCTATTTTATATGTGTAAGCACTTAGAGGTGTTTTTTATTTGAAAAAAAATCGGATAATAGGATAGGTGAAAATAGTAAAATGGCTGAGGTTAGGAAAAGAGTAGTTGAGGATACTTATAATACTTCAAGTATCAAAGTAAAAGAAAAGAAAGAAAAGAAAAAAGTTACAAAAAAGGTTGAAAAGAAAGTAGAAAAAGATATAGAAAAGAAAGGTTTATTTGTTAGATTTCGTATTTTTTGTCACGGAGTTAAAAGTGAATTTGAAAAAGTTCATTGGCCTTCTAAGAAAGATATGGTTAAATATTCTATCGCAACTGTATTCTTTATTGTATTCATTTCAGTATTCTTCTATTTAATAGATGTTATTTTCGCACTAATTCAATCATTATTTGCATAAAAAGGAGTTAATTATGGAAAAACAATGGTATGTAGTTAATACTTATTCTGGTCATGAGAATAAAGTT
>CALYOH010000011.1 GCA_945228905.1 uncultured Caryophanales bacterium | reverse complement strand
CAAACTTAATTCCGTTATTTTAAAAAAAACGGACATCCAAATAAAAATTCACGAACCATTGTAAATATTAGAAAAAAGGTTTGATTTTTTTCATGAAAAAGGATATAATAAAGAGCACATGTAACAAGGGAGGGGAGTTCTATGTATACTGAAGAGTATGAAAAAAGAGGTTTTCCAATTAAAAACTTCTTAGCTAAACTTATTTTAGTAGTAGTCTTTGCATTATTACTTGTTTGGTTATTACCTAAATACTTATCTCCAGTAGTAAAAACTGATACAAGAACTACTTGTACTGGTTCTACTTGTAATACTGCGGGTATTAAGGCTTTAACTTCTCAAATATTTGCTGAAAATATGGAGAGAATGAAAGATGCTGCAATTTCTTACTACACTGATGAAAGACTTCCGCAAGAAGTCGGACAATCTAAGAAGATGACTTTAGCTGATATGATTGGTGAAAAGATAATTGTTCCACTAATCGATAAGAATAATAAAGCAGTAGATGTTGATAAGAGTTATGTACAAATAACTAAAGCTAATGATGAATATATTCTTAAAGTTAACTTAAAAGATAGTGAAACTGAAGATTATATCTTAGTTCATTTAGGATGTTATACATATTGTGATTCTTACATTTGTGAGAAACGACCATCATCTACAGTTGGAACTAAATCAGCTGTATCTTCTACAGTTCCTATTAAAGGAGCTATATCTGATGGTACTTATCATGCACCAACTATTTATGTTCCAGTTGTAACACCAACTGAAACTAAAGCTTGTATGTATGATAGTTATTCAGGCAAATTCTATGATGCTTATGGTAATAGTACATCTAAATTAAACTACTTAAAGAGTTGTTTAAAACCTGTATGTAAAAAAGTATCAGGATATTATTTTGATAAGAATGGAAACAATGTTTCTTATTCTGAATATAAGAAGAGTTGTTCTCAAAATCACATAACTGATAAATATATATGTGAAAAAGTTAATGGATATTACTATGATAAGAATGGTAATAAAGTATCTTATGAAGAATATAAGAAGAGTTGTGGTGTTAAACCAGAAGAAACTAAATATATTTGTAAGATTGTAAATGGTAACTATTATGATTCTGAAGGTAATAAGGTATCTAAAGTTGATTACATTAAAAATTGTAAGAAGCCAATTTGTGAAAAGATATCTGGATATTACTTCGGATTAGATGGTGATGTTGTTAGTGAAGCACAATTCGATAAAGAATGTGGTACACCTACACCAACACCTACACCTGAACCAGAATATTTATATGAATATTCTAAGACTACAGGAGCTGAGTTTAGTGCTTGGACTAAATGGTCTGATTGGACTAAGACAAACTGTGCTACTCAATCTATTAACTGTAGTGATAGTGATATTACTTGCTTAAAGAAATTACAATTATATAAGAGAAAAGAACAAATTGGAACATATCAAAATACTTATTCTAAGACTAGAGAGGAAGTTGTTCAAACTGGATCTTATACACAAAAATCATGTTCTAATTATAACTATGTAGAAATTAACAAGACATTATATGTTACAACTAAAACATATACTCAAGTTAATACAATTACTAGAACAACTGCATCAACAGTTGGTAGTTGGAAATACAATGGTAGAGGAAGTTATGCTAATCCACCAAGAGATAGTGGTACTACACATTATGAATTTGTAGGTGCTGATTATAGCTATTGTAATGATACATGTACATCGTTACCAAATTATTACTATGATTCTTATACTTATTCAGCTGGTATGGAGAAAGTTAATACAACTACAACTCCAGGTAGTGTAACATTAGATACATCTGAATCTAAATATACAAATACATCTTATGAAGCTAGATGTGGTGGTTATGTAACTAAGACAATTCCAATTTATGGAACAGTAAAAGTAACTGAAAAAGCTACAAGAACTGAACCATTATATGGAGATGTTTGTTATCAAAGTACAAAAACAAGAAGTATTATTGATGAAGGAAGTACTAAATATAAATGGAGTACTTACAATGACACATCATTATTAAATAATGGATGGGTTTATACTGGAAAGAAAAAACAAAAGTAGGGGGTAATTAAATGAGAGAAGCATATAATATCGTATTTTTCAAATACAATGATAAAAATGAAACTAAAAAATCTGCATGTGTATTCTATACTGATGGTACTATTGAACAATTACCATATGAAGATGCACTTGAAGTAGCAGCAAATCTTGCTAATTCTCTTAATATTAAGAAGAATGAAATAGATAAATTTAGTGGATTAATTAATAAAGAAAGAATTCATGTTGTTTCTGGACAAGAATTTGAAAAGAACTTCAAGAAATATATTGCTCCTGCTGAAGTAATTAAAGCTTCTAAGAAACCAGAAACTATCGAAGAAGTAATTGATAGAGAGTTAGATAAAGTTGAATCTACTCCTGTAAAAACAACAAAGAAAAAAACTAAGAAAGAAGTTCCAGAAGTAGTACCATTTATTGTTACTTCAAACGCTGGAGATCTTGAAAAAGTAGTTATTAAAGATACAGAAGATACTGAGGATATTACTCCTATAGTAGCTTCTATTCAAGATACTAAAAAAGAAGAAAAGAAAGAAAATCCAACTTATAAAACATCTAGAAAGAAAAAAGAAGGATTTATTTCAAGAATTGGTAAGAGTAAACCAATTAAGAAAATAGCTTACGGTGCTGCTACTCTTGCAATAATACTTGGTTTAGGATCATTTGCTGGTCAAGGTGTACATTTAAATAAAGTAGATATGGCTGGTGCTATGGCAAATAGTAATGTTGCTGCTGTTACTGCTCCAGCTGAAGCTGGTGCTAATCAAACTGAAGTTAAATTAAATAGTACTGCAGTTGCAAGTAATGATTACTATGATGGTTACACTTATGAACAATTAATAGAAGTAACTAATTCACAAATCCAAAAAGAAGAAATGACTAGAATTCATGACGCTTTATATGGATTTAATGATACATTTGCTAATGCTCATTTAGAAGAAGGAAAAGATATTAAAGCTGCATTAACTTTCGAAGAAGTTGTGGCTTTAAGTCAAGCATATAATGATTTTACTCCACAAGAAATAGCTGCTATATTTAATGGTTATGGATTTAGAGCTGGAGAATTAGAAAATGCTTATAAAACTGCTACATTACAATTAATGGGAGCACATGCTATTGAAGATAGAGAGCATCCTGTAGATATGAGTATGTTATTAACTACTCAAGAAGGAAGAAATTTCTATAATAAGTATCATGAATTATATTTAAGAGTATTAGAAACTGATGGAGAAGAAAAAATTGCTGCTATAGATGCTTTTTATGCAGAACTTAATGAAGATTTCCCTATAACTGATGATGTAAGAGAAGTTGGTATTTCTCATGCTGATAGTAGAACTAAGATTGAATCTTATTACTTAAGCGTTACACCAATGGTTGCATCAATGGAAATGATAGCTCAAAACTATGATGAAATTGATCATACTATGGCAGATAAAGCTATTGCTTATTTCAATGACTTAGGTTTATGTAATAGAGCAGAAGATAATTTTGAATTTGTTCAACAAGTTACAATGGGTGCTTGTATTCATGAAGATGACACTAATCCATTATATATTCAATATAGAGATGCAATGATTAAAGAATTAAAAGATAAAAACAATTATGTTATTGATGATGCTCATAGAGAATTATCTAAATTAGATAAATTCCAAGATAGAGTTAATTGGCATTTTGAGAAAGATGGTCAATGGGAGTATCATGGAGAAACTTACACTTCAACTGATACTTGGACTGAAACTAAAACTTGGACTGAAACTGAAACAAGAGAAGAAGTTACAAGAGAAGAAAAGCAAATAACTGATGAAGCTAAAGCAGAAGTTGATGCTGAAATTGATAAAGAAAATGAAGAAGCTAAGAGACAAGCTGAAGATGCTGCTAAGAAAGAACAAGAAAGACTTCAAAAAGAAGCTGATGAACAAGCTAAGAAAGTAGAAGAAGAAGTTAGACAAGATCATGAAGATATGCAACAAGATATTGATAATGCAAATCAACAAATTGATAAAAATAATAGTGATAATGATACATCAAATGATAATCCAGTTAATGAAAGTGATTTCGGTGATCATGGAGTTGACTTTGATGAAGATCATTCAAATGAAAATGGTGATTTAGACAATTCAGTAGAAAATATAACTACAGATGACAGCGGATATGTTAAAGATGAACCGTTACCAGATCCTAACGTTACTGGTCAAGAGTTTGATGCTCAAGCTGAATCTTACTATTCTGAAAATTATGAAGTTGAAATAGTAGAAGAAGCACCTGTAAATAATGGTTCTAATGAAGCAGCAGTTGATAGTTATGTTGAAAGCTTAGCTGAAGAAGCTATTGAGGATGAAGAAATCATTCAATATATTCGTAGAAACTAAAATATAATAAAAAGAGCATTACTGCTCTTTTTTGTTGATTTTAAAAGAAAATGTTGACTTTTTCGAACAATTGTAGTATAATATGTGTACATTGAAGGTAACATAGTATACCTTCGGGTTTGGGGGTTGAATATATATGGAAAAGACTTATATATTTGAATATTTAGATGAAAATGATTTTAGAAAGAAAGAAAGATCTGTAAGAAAGTATAATATGTTAGCTTATAAGAAATTAACATTTACTTATTATCCAGAATTACGTAAAGGTACTTTCTTAGGTAAAGAAGTTAATAAGAATGAAAAAAATAATACTGTAAGTTATGAATTACAATTACCTACAGATGAATTATTTAAAAAAGTTCATGGTCCAATTATTTTACATTATACAGTTTATTTAGATAAAAACATTATTTTATTAACTAATATTACTCCAGAAGGAATCTTAGATGAAGGTCATAGAGCAGAATTATCTACTTATAAGGGTGTTATGATTTCTAAGACTAATCCTGAGAAAGATATGTTTAAAATCAATTTATTAAATATGTTAGAAAAATAGAGAAAAACTCTCTATTTTTTCTTTTTTCCTATTGCAACGAATATTGTTTTGTGATATTATTAAATAGCAATGGACCCTTAGCTCAGTTGGTTAGAGCATCCGGCTCATAACCGGGCGGTCACAGGTTCGAGTCCTGTAGGGTCCACCATTGCGATGCGAGTATGGCGGAATTGGCAGACGCGCTAGACTTAGGATCTAGTGTCCCAGACGTGCAGGTTCAACTCCTGTTACTCGCACCAATTATAAAATAAAAATCAATCAGAAATGATTGATTTTTTTTTTATTTTTTCTCTTTGTTTATATCTTATATATTCTAGATATGATGCTGTTGCTCTAATAGGTATAAAAATAGCACTGTTATTCTAGATAAGAATAAACTCATATTTATACTTTCGAATTTTTATTCATTTAATATTTCCTCTAAATGTAGGTATATTATAATATTAAAATCTATTTTTTTTAATATGAAGATTTTATGATAAAATAATATTGGTGATGATATGAATAATAAAAAATTATTTACAACAAAAAGTACTATGACTCCTGATAGATATGGAGAAATGATTTCTAGTTTTCCATTTGGTATATTTGGTAGTTTATTTTTATTAGATATATTTTTTATCATTATTTTATATATTTTTAATAAATTAATATTTAATGTTCCATTCTATATTAATTTATTATTTATAGTAGTATTTAATATATTTACTTCTATATATTTATCTATTAATATTTCTAATATTTCTAAGAATAATTATATTAAGAAGATGAATAGATTAAAATTACCTTTAGAAAATGAAAGCGAAATTGATTTTTATGAAGATTATTTAGTATCTAAAGGTAGACCTGCGATAGTAGAATTATATTATAGAGAAATTAATAAAGCAGTAGAAGTTGAAGATTACTTTTATTTTAAATGTAGTAAATATAATTCTAATATATTAGTAGAAAAAAAGAACTGTTCTAAAGAGTTAATTGATTTTATAAGAAATAAATTCTTTATTAAGGTGATATTATGAAATTATTTATAGTTGGTAATATATGTTCTGGTAAAACTACTTTAGGAAATACTATTAGTAATACTTATCATGTACCTTTATTTTCTTTAGATGAAATTGTTCATGATGATAAGAATAATACTAAGAGAAGTAATAAAGAACAAATTAATATTATTAATGGTATTGTTAGAGATAATAGTGATTGGATAATAGAGGGTGTTCCAAGAGATAATTTAGATATTTTATGTAACTTAGCTGATTATATTATATTTATTGATATAAATAAAAAAGAGTTATTTAAAAGACTTGATAAAAGATATAAAAATAAAGATAAATTAAATTATAATTTAGATATTGAATTATATAATAAAATGAAAGTATGGATAGATTCTTTTGATTATGATAAAATATATTCTAAATTTAGGAGTTATCCTTCTAAATTTATTATTTTAAAGAGTAATAAAGAAATAGATAAATATTTATTAGCTTTAGAGAAAAGTTATATGTATATGTAGGTGATTATATGAATTATGATTTAGAAATGGAGAAGCAAATTGAAAATATAGAAGAGGGGACTCCTATATTACTTCATGCTTGTTGCGCTCCTTGTTCTTCTGCTTGTTTAGAAAGATTAGCTAATTATTTTAGAATAACTATTTTCTATTATAATCCTAACATTACTGAAGAAGAGGAATATAATAAGAGACTTAATGAGATTAAGAATTTTATTAAAGTATTTAAAACTAAATATGAAATTAAATTAATTGAGGGTAATTATGATCCAAATGAGTTCTTTAATATATCTCAAGGATTAGAAGATGAACCTGAAAGAGGAAGGCGTTGTTTTAAATGTTATAAATTAAGATTAGAGGAAACTGCTAGAATAGCTGATGAATATAACTTTAAATACTTTTGTACTACTCTTACTTTATCTCCTCATAAGAATAGTAATTGGGTTAATGAGATTGGTTCAGAATTGGATATGAAATATAATAGTACATATTTATATTCTGATTTTAAGAAGAAAGAGAGATATAAACGTAGTATTGAGTTATCTAGAGAATATAATTTATATAGACAAGACTATTGTGGTTGTATTTATTCTAAGAAAGAGAGAAAAGGCGAATAGCTTCTTTTTATTATGTAAAGTTAATTGTATTAAACTTTACTGGAGATTGATATTATTATATAATTATTATGATTAGAGGTGTAGATAATGAAATATTATTGTATTGGTATTAAAGGAACTGGTTTATCTACTTTAGCTCAAATATTAAGTGATTTGGGTAATGAGGTTTCTGGTTATGATGATTCAACTAAGGATAAGTTTACTGAAATGGGATTAAAAGAGAGAAATATTCCTATTTATTATGATGGGAATCATGAGGTTACTCCTGATACTATTGTTACTTATAGTGCGGCTGTTAGTGAAGATCATCCAGAACTTGTTAGAGTTAAGAATATAGGATGTACTATAAAGAAATATGCTGAACTTATGGGTGACGTTATTAATTTATTTACTTCTATTGGTGTTTCTGGTACTCATGGTAAGACAACTACAACGTCTATTATTAGACATATATTAGAATTAAATGGAGGATGTAATTACTTTGTTGGGGCTGGAGATGGATTTGTATCTCAAACTAATGATTACTTTGTAGTAGAAAGTGATGAATTTAATAGACATTTTACTTATTATCATCCTGCATATTCAATTATTACTAATATTGAAACTGAACATATGGAATGTTATAAAGATATAGATGATATTAGAGGTGCTTTTGAAATATTTGCTAATCAAACTAAGAAATTAGTAGTTGCAAATGGTGATAATACAGAAGTTAAAAAAATTAGTTATTCTACTCCTGTAATATTTTTTGGTACTGGTTTTAATAATGATGTTATTATTAAGAATATTAAATTAGAAGAGAATTGCTCTAGATTTGATTTATATTATAAAGAGACATTATATGGTAGTTTTGAGATACCTTTATTTGGTAAACATATGGTTATGGATGCAGCTGCAGCTATTATTATTTGTAAAGAGTTAGGTGTTTCTAAAGATATTATTTATAATGCTTTAAAGTCATTTAAGAATGCTAAACGTAGATTTGCTATTGAGAAGTTTGGACCAACTACTATTATTGATGATTATGCTCATCATCCAACTGAAATTAAAGTTACTTTAGAAGCTGTTAGACAAAAGTATCCTGATAAGAGATTAGTTGTTGTATTTAAACCTAACACTTATTCTAGAACTAGAGATTTTAAAGATGAATTTGTTAAAGCTTTAAGTATTGCTGATAAGGTATTTTTAACTGAAATAGATTGTGATAGAGAAGATCCTTCTGAATATCCAGGAATTACATCAAATACAATAATTTCTGAAATTGAAGGATCAGAAATAATATCTGAAGAGTCTATTGATAAATTAAAACCTGAATTAAACTCAGTTATTTGTGTTATGGGTTGTGCTTATGTTGATGGGTTAATTAATAGTTTAAAGAAATTAATATTAGAAGAAAAAGAAAATGGTAATTTAGAATATTAAGGAGTATATTATGTTTGAAAGTATTGTAGAACAAGAATATGAAACTACTATTGACAGTGTTTTAAATATTTTTAAAAAGAATAATTCTATTAATAAGATTAGAGACAATATTAATATCTTAGATAAATCTAAATATAATACTATTGCTTTAAAAGTAATAAATAAATTATTAGATGTTTATAATGATAATAATTTAAATGGATTTAAGAAATTAATTAAAAAGATTAGAAATAATGATTATTATGATGATATTATGACTTATTATTCTATTATTAAGATGCAGAAACAAATACTTGATACTGTAGAAGATGATAAGGCATTTAATGAAGCTTATTCATATTATGAAGAATATATTTATAATAATATTGGTGTTAATGATGAAGCATATAAGTTTTTAGTTAATATTAAGAAAGATATTAATGAGAATAAGTATCAGAATATTAGAAATAATACTCAAAAGATATTTGATTCTGTATGTAATAAATTAGTTAAAGAAATAGATTCTGAATATAAAGATTGTTTTAAAGAATTAGTTATTCAAATGGCTGATTCTTCTGAATTAGATGTTTTATGGGATGCGATTGATATTATAGATAGTGAATTAAACTAGTAGTTAATACTATGAGAAATTATAAATTTATTTTATTAATTATTTTTATTCTTTTTACTACTGGTTGTACTGCTAATTATGATTTAATACTTGATAAATAATATATAGATGAAAGTATTACATTTATAATGAATAGAGATGAAATTGATAAGAATTATGACACTCTTAGTGCTGATAAGAGTGTTTTTTGATAATTGGGATACTTATTATGATTTAGAAATTATTGATAATTATTTAGTTACTTATAGTCATAAATATAATCAGGATGAGTATTTTGATTCTATTAATTTAAATTGTGTTTTAATAGTATTAGTCATGATACTCAAGATAATATTGAGACTTTTACTTTAGAAGGATTTAATAGTTTGCAAGAAGATAGTTTAAGAGTAATAGAGATACTTACTCCTATATTATTAATTATTAGTGTTAGTATTATTATATTTAAATTAGTTATATCTGATATGAAAGATGAATCTAAAACTAAAAAGAAGATATTTAATGCTTTTATAGCATATGCAATTATATTTTTTATTTCTACTGTTATAGATAATATGTTAAATGTAGTTGGGAATAGTGCTGTTATCATGTTGGATTTTATATTGGAGATGGACATTATATAGATTCTTTTGATACTTCTAGAGTAGGAGTAGTTGAACGTTCTTCTATATCAGGAATTGAAGTCCATTATTTAAGATATATGGATAATTCTTAAAATAAATGTTGATAAAAAAGAATATTTATGATAAATTATAAATGTGCTTTTTGATATGGCCTGTTGGTGAAGTGGCTTAACACACTGCCCTCTCAAGGCAGCATTCACGGATTCGAATTCCGTACAGGCTACCATTGTAAATTACTAGATAGAAATATCTAGTTTTATTTTAATTAATAGGAGTTTAATATGGATAAGGATATTAATAGTGTAATAGACGAGAGATTAAATAGTATAGGTGATTCTATAGAGGATTTATATGTTCCTTTAAAACAAGAAATTACTGATAAAGTAAATGAACAAAATAAGATCATTGAAAATGATAGAAGATATGAACTTATTAATGAATTAATTAAATTAAATAATTTAGGTATTAGTATTAATAGAGAAGATATTAATAATAGTATGTTTGAAAATATGAGTATAGAAGAATTAGAATCTAAGATTAAAGAATTAAAGAATAGAGATTAATATAATCTCTTTTTTATTGACTTAATAAATTAAATTGTGTACAATTTAATTATAAATAGGAGGAATATTATGTTATATGATTTAGTTGCTACTAAAAGATATGAAAGCAAATTAAAAGATTTAGAACGTAAAGTAATTGTTTTCGTTAAAACAGCAACAGGATGTAGTTTTACACCTCAATATAAAGTATTAGAAGATCCTTATGTTATGGAAGATGCTATTAAAAAGGAGTTATGTGTTTAATATGTACGATATAATAATTGTTGGAGCAGGACCTGCTGGTATGACTGCGGCTTTATATGCTTTAAGAGCTAATAAAAATGTATTAGTACTAGAAGCTAAAGTATATGGAGGACAAATAATAAATACTCCTGTTATTGATAATTATCCAGCTGCTCCTGGAATATCTGGATTTGATTTTGCTAATAATTTATATAAACAAATTACTGATTTAGGATGTACTATTAAATTTGAAACTGTTATTGGAATAGAAGAAGATTTAAGTGTTGTTACTAATAAAGAGACTTATAAAGGTAAAAGTATTATTATTGCTACTGGAGTAGAAAATAGAAAACTTAATGTTGAAAATGAAGAGAAATTAATTGGAAAAGGTGTTTCTTATTGTGCTACTTGTGATGGACATTTTTATAAAGGAAAAGTAGTTGCTGTTAATGGTGGTGGTAATACTGCTTTAGAGGATGCTTTATATTTATCTAATCTATGTAATGATGTTTATCTTATTCATAGAAGAGATGAATTTAGAGGAGAAGAAAAATATGTTGATGAGTTAAAATTAAAAGATAATGTTCATTTTATTTTAAATTCTACTATTAAGAGTATTAATGGTACTGATAAATTAGAAAGTATAACTGTTATTGATAAAGGTAATAAAGAAGAGACTATTAATATAGATGGGTTATTTATTGCTATTGGTCAAACTCCTAATAATGAGATTTTTGGTAATTTAATTGAATTAGAAAATGGTTATATTAAATCTAATGATGGAGTTCATACAAATAAAGATAAAATATATGTAGCGGGAGATACTAGAGTTAAAGATTTAAGACAACTTACTACTGCTGTTAGTGATGGTTCTATTGCTGCTACAGTAGCAATTAAAGAAATGGAGGATTAATATGGAAGTTATTGAAATTACACAAGATGAATTTAATGATAAAATAAAAGAAGGTAAAGTATTAGTAGACTGTTATGCTGATTGGTGTGGTCCTTGTAGGATGTTATCACCTATAATTGACGAAGTTGCTAAAAAGACTGAAGATTGTAAATTCTATAAGTTAAATGTTGATGATAGTGAAGAAGTTGCTGAAGAATATGGTATTATGTCTATTCCGACTATACTTGTTTTTGAAGATGGTAAATTAAAACATAATGAAGTTGGGTTTAAACCAGCTGATGAAATAGAAAAATTAATTAAATAATGGATGATCAATTAAAGTTAGAAAATCAATTATGTTTTCCCTTATATGCTGGTTCTAAGGAGATAATTAGATTATATAAACCTTTTCTTAATAAATTTGATCTTACTTATACTCAATATATTGTTATGTTAGTATTATGGGAAAATGATGAGATTAATGTTAAGACTTTAGGAGAAAAACTATTTCTAGATTCTGGTACACTTACTCCTTTACTTCAAAAACTTTCAAATAAAGGTTATATAAAAAAAGAAAAGTATTCTCAAGATGAAAGAAATATTATAGTTAAGATTACTAAGAAGGGTTTACTTTTAAAAAATGAAGTTAAAGATATTCCTGAACAAGTAGCTAATTGTGTTAATTTGGATCCTGAGGATGCTGAAACATTATATAAAATACTTTATAAAGTACTTAATAATATAGATAATTAATACTAGTTTTACTAGTATTTTTTATTTATTTTTTGTATAATAGTATATAGATAATAAAGAGGGATGTTTATGTTAAAAGTAATTAGGAATTTACTTATAATTGTTATATTATTTGGTATTGGAACAGCTGGTATTGATTATGTTAGAATGACTACGGGTAATATACCTTTATTTAATATAAGCTCTTATAAGAGTAAAGAGAGGCTTCAATCTTACAGAGGATTATTTTATCAAGGTAGTAGGAAAGTTACTGTTAGTCCTGAAGAGCCTTTAGTTGATTCTAGTGAGATTACTTTTACTGTTTTATTTTGGGATATTAAAGTACCAAGAAGTTATAAAGAAGTACAAGAAGAATTTACTATTGAAACTAAGGATAGTAGTACTTGTACAACATCTAAGTTGATTTATGCTGATTTAGATATTAAAGTATATACTTATTGTTTAGATGAAATTAATATTGTTAAAGATGGTAAATCTACTTCTTTATCTGATTATTTAAAATCTAATAAGTCTTTAATTGAAGATATTGATTATCATTTAGGATATACTGGTTTATATACAGATAATAAGACTTTAATGTTTAAGAGTCATGATGATGATAATTTTACTAATAATGGATTAAGTATGTTTAGATGTAATAATACTAATATTAATGATGTATATATTGGTCCTATTGATATGAAATTTCAAAATGATTTTTGTACTTATAAAGATGATGATTTTAAATTTATATTTACTATAGAAGAAACTCCTAAAGAAGAGACAACTACTGAAGTAGAGACTGAAGTTAAGAAAGAGACTTTCTATGAAGATAGTGAATATTATTATCAATTTGATGAAGTTAAGAGTGATAGAATATTTATAGTTGTTCCTGCTATAAGGGGAAAAGAAGAAGTAAAATATCCTTTAAAACAAGTATTAAATTGGGGTAGTTTAACTCTAGATGAATTAAAAGAAAAAGGATTAGAATTTGAAAAGGTAAAGAAAGAGACTACTACTTAATAGTCTTTTTTTATATAAGATTATTTATTGTATATAAAAATATATTATTCTTATGTTATAATATAAAATGGTGATTATATGAAAAGTTGTCTAGTACTTGAAGGTGGAGCATTAAGAGGCATTTATACTGCTGGTGTACTCGATTATTTAATGGATAATGATATTAATTTTGATACAGTTATTGGTGTTTCTGCTGGGGCTTTATTTGGATGTAATTATATATCTAAACAAAGAGGTAGAGCTTTAAGATATAATCTAAAATATAGACATAATAAGAATTATATGGGATTTTATTCTTTTATTACTACTGGTAATATTATGAATGAGAAGTTTTGTTTTGATGATTTAGTTAATAAATTAGATAGGTTTGATTATGATACTTTTAAAAAGAATAAGACTAAGTTTTATGCTGTTGTATCGAATTTAGATACTGGTAAAGCTGAATATAAGCTTATTACTGATATGAGGGAAAAGAATCAAATGGAATATCTTAGAGCTAGTGGTTCTATGCCTATAATATCTAAAATAGTAAATATTAATTGTAATAAATATTTAGATGGTGGTATGACTGATTCTATACCGGTAGATTGGGCATTAAAAGGCTATGATAAGGTCGTTGTTGTTAGTACTAGAACAATTGAGTATAGAAAGAAAAATAGTCCTATATGGCCATATAAATTAGTTTATAAGAAGTATCCTAAATTTATTGAGGCAGTTAAGAATAGATGGATTGATTATAATAATACTCAAGAAGAATTAGTTAAATTAGAAAAAGAAAATAAAATATTTGTAGTTAGACCTTCATATAGTACTGGTATATCTAGACTTGAGAAAGATCTTAATAAAATACAAGAACAATATGATTTAGGTTATAATGATATGAAAAATAAATTTAAAGATTTAAAAAAATATTTGGATTAATAAATTATTATTAATATAATAATATAGAAGGGAGGTCTTTATGTTAGAGATTAAGAATATAACTAAAACCTATAAAACTGAAGGATTTAGTCAAACTGCATTAAAAAGTGTAAGTGTTAGTTTTAGAGAAAGTGAATTTGTATCTATTCTTGGACCTTCTGGTTCTGGTAAAACTACTTTATTAAATATTATTGGTGGACTTGATCATTATGATTCTGGAGATTTAGTTATTAATGGTACAAGTACAAAAAAATATAAAGATGCTAATTGGGATAGTTATAGAAATCATAGAGTTGGATTTGTATTTCAAAGTTATAATTTGATTAGTCATCAAACTATTTTAAGTAATGTTAGACTTGCTCTTACTTTATCTGGTATATCTAGAGGAGAAGCTATTAAAAGAGCTAAGAAAGCATTAGAAGAAGTTGGGTTAAAAGATCATATTAATAAGAAACCAAATCAATTATCTGGTGGTCAGATGCAAAGAGTTGCAATTGCTAGAGCTCTTGTTAATGATCCTGATATATTACTTGCAGATGAACCAACTGGTGCATTAGATTCTGAAACAAGTATTCAGATTATGGATTTATTAAAGAAAATTGCTAAAAAGAAATTAGTTATTATGGTTACTCATAATCCTGAACTTGCTGAGAAGTATACTAATCGTGTTATTAAGTTAAAAGATGGAGAAATTATATCTGATTCTAATCCATTTAAGGATAGTAATGAAGTTACTAATTATAAGAGTAATGGTAAAACTGCTATGTCATTTTTTACTGCTCTTACTTTATCTTTTAATAATTTAATGACTAAGAAGGGTAGAACTGCTTTAATTGCAATGGCAGGTTCTATTGGTATTATTGGTATTGCTTTAATACTTGCAGTATCTACTGGATTTCAAAATTATGTAAATTCTATTCAAGAAGATACTTTAACATCTTATCCATTAACTGTTACACAGGAGTCTACTGATGTTACTGGTATGCTTTTAAGTATGCAAAGTTCTGATAATAAAAAGAAAAATGGTAATACTGTTAAAGAACAACAATTTATGACTAATATGTTTTCTAATATTAAGTCTAATGATTTAAGAAGTTTTAATAATTATTTAAATGATAATTATAATAAAGTAGAAGATGATATTGCATCTATTAGTTACTCTTATAGTATAGATCCTTATATTTATACTACTGACGTTAATAATAAGATTACTAAGATAAATCCAAATAGTTTATTTACATCTATGTATGGTAATAATATTGCTTCTAATTTTTCATCTTTTGCATCTATATTTACTCAGATGACAGAAGATACATCTGCATTAGATGAACAATATAATGTACTTGCTGGTAGATGGCCTGAAAGCTATAATGAAATGGTTATTGTATTATCAGATGCTAATAGTATTTCTGATTTACTTGTATATTCTTTAGGACTTAGAGATCCAAATGAATTAACTGAGATTGTTACTAAGGTTATGGCTGGTGAAAGAATAGATATTAAAAATGAACCAATGGAATTTACTTATGAAGATTTAATGAATATTAAATTAAAATTAATTGAACCTTATGATTTATATAAATATAATTCTCAATATAATGTATATGAAGATATGAGTAAAAATGAAGAATATATTAAGAATTTATATAATAGATCTATTGATTTACATATAGTTGGAGTAGTTGCGGGTAAAGAAGGATCTACTTCTAGAGCACTTTCTCCAGGAGTTAATTATAGATCAGATTTAATTAAATATATTATTAATAATTCATATAATTCTGATATTGTTAAAAAGCAAATGTCTAATGATGAAGTTAATGTATTAACTGGAAAAAGATTTGATGATAAGAGTGATAATGTTGGATTAGAATTTAATGATTTATTAGAAATTGATACTAACATGTTACAAAGTGCATTTGATATTAATATTGATACTAAAAAGATAGAAGAAGATACTAAGAATAAGATGATGGAAATTAATAATTCTATTACTTTAGATATTAATCCTGCGGTTAATGATTATAAGAATACATTTAAAACTATTATTAGTGATTCTATTAATAATTTGGGTGATACTATTAGTTTAAATGAAGTAGATGGTTATGTAGACAATTATTTTAATACTTCTAGTACTGCTAATGATTTATTATCTAAATTGGAGAATGAATATATTTTACCTAAAAAAACTTATACTGCTTCTTATGGAGGAGTAATTAAGAGTATTCTTACTACTTATGTAAATATGTATTATCAAATGGATCAATCATTAACTGAGGATACTGCCAATCCTGTAGCGGCTATTAATAAAGATATGATTAATACTTTAGTTGATTCATTTGTTGAAAGTGCTGAGTTAGTTGCAACTTATGAAACAATGGGTAAAATTATGACTGAAGCTAAAGTTAAAAGCAATGTTAGTGCTAAAGTATTAGAACTTGTTGGTAGTATTTCTGGCAGTTTAGCAAATGCTTTTAATGTAGATCAAAGTAAGATTGCTAATAGTTTTAAATTTAAATTAACTGAAGATGAACTTACTAGAGTTATTTCTTCTATGATGACTCAAAAAGATAATACTTATAAGACTAATTTAATTAATTTTGGTTATCAAGATTTAGAAGAACCTACATTTATATCTTTCTATTTTACTAGTTTTGATGGTAAAGAACATTTCTTAGATTTTATTGATAAATATAATAATAAACAAGAATCTAAAGGTAATGATGATAAGATTATTAGATATTCTGATACTACTGGAATATTAATGGATTCTGTTAAGACTATTGTTAATGCTGTTAGTTATGTTTTAATAGCATTTGTATCTATATCTTTAGTAGTTTCTTCTATAATGATTGGAGTTATTACTTATATATCTGTTTATGAAAGAACTAAAGAGATTGGTATTTTAAGAGCAATAGGCGCTAGTAAAAAGAATATATCTTCTATATTTAATGCTGAAACATTTATTATTGGATTATTATCTGGTTTATTTGGAATAGGTATATCATATACTTTAATTCCTATTATTAATTCTATATTACATAAGTTTACTGGTAATATTCCTCTTAATGCTGCATTAAATATATCTAGTGCTATTACATTAGTAATATTAAGTATTATTCTTACTTTAATAGGTGGTTTAATACCTGCAAGAGCAGCTTCAAAGAAGGATCCGGTGGAGGCACTTAGAAGTGAATAGATGTAGTTGGGTTAATTTAAATAATCCTTTATATGTAAAATATCATGATGAAGAATGGTGTAAAGAATCCCATGATGATAAATATTTATTTGAAATGTTAATTCTTGAATCGTTTCAAGCTGGATTATCATGGGAATGTATCCTTAATAAAAGAGATAGTTTTATTAAAGCATTTGATAATTTTGATATAGATAAGATTATTAATTATGATTCTAATAAGGTTAATTCTTTACTTAATAATAAAGATATTATTAGAAATAAATTAAAGATAAATGCTACTATTAGTAATGCAAAAGTATTTAAAGAAATACAGAAAGAATATGGATCTTTTGATAAATATATTTGGCATTTTACCAATAACAAAGTAATTAAAAATAATACTGGTGAAATTATTATTACTAGTCCATTAAGTGATGAAGTGTCAAATGATTTAAAAATAAGAGGTATGAAGTTTGTTGGTTCTACAATTATCTATTCTTATTTGCAAGCTATAGGTGTTGTAAATGACCATGAAAAGAATTGTGAAATAAATAGTTAAGTACTTGACTATTTATTTTTTTTATAATAATATTATTGTTGCTTGTAAAGAAGGTTGATATGATGAATAGAGATTTATTTGGAGAAATAAAGTCTCTAAATAATGTTATAAAGAAAAGATTATTTTCATTAAAAGATAATAAAGATAATTTGCATCCTAAACCTTTACAAGGAGCAATTATTAATTATTTATATGAAAATAAAAAAGAAGAAATATTTCAAAAAGATTTAGAAAATAAATTTAATATTAGTAAGGCTGCTATATCAGATGTATTAAATACTATGGAAAAGAAAGAAATGATAGAGAGAATTCAATCTGATAAAGATGCTAGATGTAAGAGAATTATTCTTACTAAGAAAGCTAGTAAGTTACATGGACTTTTTTTAAATGATTTAAATAGTGTTAATGAAGAAATAGAGAGTTCTTTAACTGAAGATGAGATTATTCAATTTACTAATATAATACATAAAATTAAAGATAAATTTGGAAAGGATGAAGATGATGTTTAAATTATTTAAAAACTTAACTAAAAGAGATTTACTTATAGTATTTGTTGTCATTGTACTTGTAGTATTTTCTGTATTCTTAGATTTAAGATTACCTGAATATATGAGTAAGATAACAGTACTTGTACAAACTGAAGATAGTACATTACATGAAATATTGGTTACTGGTGGACATATGTTAATATGTGCTGTTGGTAGTTTACTTTGTACTATTAGTGTTGGTTTCTTTACTTCTTTATTATCTGCTAGATTTAGCAGAAGAATGAGAAGAATTATATTTGAAAAAGTAGAGAATTTTGGTATTGCTGAGATTAAGAAGTTTTCTACTAGTAGTTTAATTACTAGAACAACTAATGATGTTACTCAAATAGAAATGTTACTTAGTATGGGGTTATCTTTACTTGTAAAAGCTCCAGTAATGGCTGTATGGGCTTTACTTAAGATAATTGGTAAGAGTAGTGAACTTAGTGTTATTACTGCTATTGGAGTAGTTATTATAGTTATTACTAACTTAACTATTATTAGAATTGTTTCTCCAAGATTTGCTAAGATACAGAAACTTACTGATAAACTTAATGGAGTTACTAGAGAGAGTATTACTGGTATTAGAGTTATACATGCATTTAATGCTGAAAAACATGCTGAAAAGAGATTTAATAAAGTAAATAATGAATTAACTGGTATTCATTTAACTATTACTAAGACATTTGCTTTTATGGATCCTATAATGAACTTTGTTATGCATTTCCAACATTTAGGTATTTATGTTTTAGGAGCTATATTAATAATAAATGCTGGTATGATGGATAAGATTACTATATTTAGTAATATGGTAGTTTTCTCTAGTTATGGTATGCAAGTTATTATGTCATTCTTAATGCTTACTATGATATTTATGATACTTCCAAGAGCACAAGTATCTGCTAAACGTATTAATGAAGTATTAGATAGTGATATATCTGTTATTTCTGGTACTTTTAAAGGTAAAACTAAAGAGACTGGTACTGTTGAATTTAGAGATGTTAGTTTTAAATATCCTGATGCTGATGAGTATTTATTAAAACATATTAGTTTTAAAGTAGATAGGGGAGAGACTATTGCATTTATTGGATCTACTGGATCAGGTAAATCTACTTTAATTAATTTAGTTCCAAGACTATATGATGCTACTGAAGGAGAAGTATTTGTAGATGGAGTTAATGTTAAAGAATATGATTTAAAAGAATTAAATAATAGAATTGGATACATTCCTCAAACTGCTGTTATGTTTACTGGTAGTGTACGTGATAATGTATCTTATGGTGATAATGGTAAGGCTAAACCTTCTCTTGATAAAGTAAAAGAAGCAATCAAAGTTGCACAAGGAAAAGACTTTGTAGAAAAATTAGATAATCAATATGATGCTCATATTGCTAGAGGAGGAACTAATGTTTCTGGAGGACAAAAACAAAGATTATCTATAGCAAGAGCAATTGCTAGAGATCCAGAAATATATATATTTGATGATTCATTTAGCGCATTAGATTATAAAACTGATGCTAATCTTAGAAAAGAAATAAAGAAATATACTAAAGATGCTACTAGTATGATAGTTGCTCAAAGAATTGGTACTATTATTAATGCAGATAAAATTATTGTTCTTGATAAGGGAGAATGTGTTGGTATGGGTACTCATAAAGAACTATTAAAAACTTGTGAAGTATATAAAGAAATTGCCTTATCGCAATTAAGTGAGGAGGAGTTGAACAATGCCTAGAGATAGAGCGCCTGAAAAGGTTAAAGACATAAAAGGGACATTATTAAGATTATTTAAAGATCTTAATAAATGGCGTTATATGATGATAGTAGCTACAATACTTGCTTTAATAGCTGCTGCTTTATCTACAATTGCTCCTAATAAATTAGCAGATGTTACTGATGTTATAAGTGATGGTTTAAAACCTAACACTGAAAATATAGAAAAGATATCAACTGAGATATATAAAAATGTAATGATAGGTACTAATTCTACTAATATAGAAGAAGCTACTATTACTTTTACTAATATGTCTAAAACAGAACAAGAAAAGATACTTGTTCCTATAACAATAGATAATGTTAAAATTAATTCTAGTGATCAATTAAAATATATACAATTAATTAGTACTATAAATAAAGATACTATGTCAGAAGACTTATTAATTAAATTAGATAAGTTACCTAAATCTATTAAGAAATTAATAGAACCTAAAATGGATATGAATGAACTTAAACGTAGATCTATAATTTTAGGAGTAATATATTTATTTAATTCATTATTTGGATTATGTGAAGGTTTACTTATGGCTTATGTTGGTATTGGTTTTTCTAAGAAACTTAGACAAGGTATAAGTAAGAAGATTAATAGATTACCTTTAAAATACTTTGATAATCATGAAACTGGAGATGTTTTATCTAGAGTTACTAATGATGTAGATACTATTGGTATTAATATGAGTGATAATATTACTTCTTTAATTACTAATATTACTTTATTCTTAGGATCTATTGTTATGATGTTTGTTACTAATTGTATTATGGCATTTACTGCTATATTATCTAGTATTATTGGTTTTATAATTTCATTTATATTACTTAAAAAGTCACAAAAATACTTCGTAGAGCGTCAAAAACAATTGGGTAGTTTAAATGGTCATATAGAAGAAATATTCTCAGGACATAACGTTGTAAAGGCTTATAACGGGGAAGAAGAAACTTTAGATGAATTTGATCGTATTAATGATAAATTATATACATGTAATCGTATGAGTCAGTTCTTATCTGGTATTATGCAACCTGTAATGCATTTTATTGGTAACTTTGGATATGTTGCAGTATGTGTAGTTGGTGCATTATTAGTTATGAATGGTAAGACTACTTTTGGTACTATAGTTGCATTTATGATTTATGTTAGATTATTTACTAATCCTTTATCTAGAATTGCTCAAGCTTTAACTACAATGCAATCTATTGCAGCTGCTGGAGAGAGAGTATTTGAATTTATGGATGAAGTTGAACTTAGTGATGAATCTCATATTAAGAATAAAATTAATAAAAAAGAAGCTAAAGGTAATATTGAATTTAAAAATGTTAAGTTTGGTTATGATGAAGGAAAAACTATTATTAAAGATTTCAGTGCTGATGTAAAAGCTGGTCAAAAGATTGCAATTGTTGGACCAACTGGTGCTGGTAAAACTACTATGGTTAATCTTCTAATGAAGTTCTATGAAATAAGTGATGGAGATATTTTAATTGATGGTAAATCTATTAAGGAATTGTCTAGAGCAAATATTCATGATTTATTTATTATGGTTCTTCAAGATACATGGTTATTTGAAGGTAGTATTCGTGATAATCTTAAATTTAACAGAAAAGATGTTACTGATGAAAAGATTTGGGAAATATGTAAGACTGTTGGTGTAGATCATTTTATTAAGACTCTTCCTGGAGGATTAGATTCTATGGTAGGAGATAATGATAGTATATCTTCAGGACAAAAACAATTACTTACTATTGCGAGAGGTATGATTGAAGATGAACCTTTCTTAATACTTGATGAAGCTACATCTAATGTTGATACTAGAACTGAAGAATTAGTTCAAAAGGCAATGGATAAACTTACTGTAGGAAGAACTTCATTTATAATTGCGCATAGATTAAGTACTATTAAAAATGCTGATTTAATATTAGTTATGAATGAAGGTAATATAGTAGAACAAGGTACTCATGAAGAATTATTAGAAAAAGGTGGATTCTACAGTAAACTTTATAATTCTCAATTTCAACAATAAAAAAAGAGTTTATCTCTTTTTTTATTTTATTTTTTTTGGTAATATATAGAAGAGGAGTGATATAATGGCTAAATTTTGTAGATACTGTGGTAGTGAAATTAAAGGAGAAACTAAATTTTGTGGTAGCTGTGGAGCTAGTTTAGATGATAAAGCTACTCCAACTAATAATATTAATACTAATATTAATGTTGAGAGAAAATCTAAAATAGTTGCTGGATTACTTGGTATATTTTTAGGTAGTTTAGGTATTCATAATTTTTATTTAGGATATACTAATAATGCAATTGCACAATTATTACTTACTTTAATTGGATGGGTTGCATGTGGAATAGGACCTATTATTGCAGCAATTTGGGGTCTAGTTGAAGGTATTATGATCTTATCTGGAAGTATTAGTTGTGATGCTAATGGAGTACCTCTAAAGGACTAGAAACTTGATTTTTTAAGCAAATTATGGTATAATATAATCATGAGATGGGAGATAATAAGTTAATATTACTCCTAACATTTATATTATAAATTTGCTATTTATAGTAAATTATGATATAATTAAGTCATGAAGGGGAACTTTAATAAGTTAATATTAATTGTTCTTCTTTTTTGTTGATTTTTTATTTTAAAATGATACAATGTTTATGGTGATGATATGGATATTATTCTAAATAAAATACATAGTGTATTTAAATGGAGTTATAAAGATTGTTTTAAAGCAATTATAGGTACTTTTTTGTTTGCTATAGCAATTAATTTATTTATAGTACCAAATAAATTATATAATGGTGGTATTTTAGGTATATCTCAATTACTTAGAAGTTTATTAATTACTTTATTTAATATTAATTCTACTATAGATATTTCTGGAATTATTAATCTTATATTAAATATTCCATTGTTCTTTTTAGCTTATAAGTATATTAGTAAAACATTCTTTTTTAGAACTATGGTATGTTTAGTTTTTCAAACTTTATTTTTAACTATTATTCCAGTTCCTGCGAAACCTATACTTGATGAATTAATTACTTGTGTTCTTATTGGAGGTATTATTGGAGGATTTGGTGGAGGTATGACTTTATCTGCGTCAGGTTCTGGTGGAGGAACTGATATCATTGGAATAGTTATGTCAATGAAAAGTAGACGTTTTTCTGTAGGTAAGATAGGACTTGGAATTAATGCAGTTATCTATATAATTTGTGGTCTATTATTTGGTATTCCAATAGCTTTATATTCTATTATTTATTCTGCAATTTATAATATAGTAGTTGATAATACTCATGATCAAAATATTTGTAGTTATGTAATGATATTTACTAAGGAATTTCCTGAAAAGATTATTAATTTTATTAAAGAAGATTTAGATAGAGATGTTACTTTTTGGGAAGGATCAGGTGGATATGATAAATCAAAGACCTTTATTTCATATGCAGCTCTTTCTAAATATGAAGTACAAAGATTAGAAAGACATTTAAATGAATTAGATAAAGATGCTTTTATGATTAAAAATGAAGGTATTTCTATAGATGGTAACTTTAAAAAATATTTAACTTAATAGTATTTAATTTAAATAATTTAAGTATATAAATAATAAAAATCAGATATTAATATATCTGATTTTTTTATTTCTTTGATTTTACTTTTAATTTTAAATGTATTAGTATGTCATCATGATTATTTTAATTATTATTTTAAGTTTATGTATTTTATTTATATATTGTTGTTTAGTTGTAGCATCTAGATCAGATGATTAATTAGCTTGTTGCTCTTGCTTTATAGTTGATATAGCATCATTATAAGGCATTAAGTCTTCATCTACTACAGTAGATAAAGCATCATTATATGGCATTACTATATCCATTTCTACATCTTCTTTGGATAGTCCTTCATCTAAGTTTATTTCTTCTTTTTTATCATTCTCTATAAATATTTCTTCTGCTTTTACAGTAGATAATTCTTCGTTATATGGTATAACTGGTTCAGTTAATTCTTTTTCTTCTTGTACTTCTACTTGAGATAATTGTTTCTTTAATATATTTTGGAAGAATCCTAAATTATATAATTTAGATCCTACTTTTACATCTAATCTATCTTTTTTCATTCCTAGCTTTATTAATGCTTGATTTGCATAATCTACAGTTAATAGAGTACCTGAAATATAACTTGCCCAATCACTATTTAAGAATATAAGTGGTTTTGCCATTTCTTCTGAAGTTGCTAATCTTCTTGCAATACCTGTTTCTGATAATAATTCTTCTTCGCCACCAGCTTCTAATTCAAATTCATCTTTCATTCCAGTATCAGTAGATGCAGGAAGTAGGGCATTTACTCTTATTCCTTTTTGTCCTAACTCAATTGCCATTTCAGATGTATAGTGATTCATTGCTCTTTTTGAGAATGGGTAGGCCATCATACCAATTGTATCTGGTTTTGCTTGCTCATGTAGTAGAGCAGTCATTTCTTCCCAAGTTTTTGCTTTTGTAAAATCTTGGTATTCTTTTGCATATTTATCCCAATATGATCCTGCAACGCTAGTAACATAAGCAATTGCTCCACCAACAGTCATTCTACTTTTTAAATATGCTTCTGTAATATATTTATTAGCAATATAGTTAATTGTAAATGTATCATAATAATTTGTTTTAACTCCACTTACACCAGCTACTCCAAAGAAACAATCTATATGTTTAGGTATCTTAGTAAATGCTAAATCTATACTTTCTTTTTTATTTAAATCTGTTTGTATAAATTCTAATCCATCTAAATTAATTGGATTAATATCTAATGCATATATTTTTGCTCCCATATTTTTTAATAAATTTGTTGTAGCATATCCTATACCAGAAGATGCTCCTGTTACTACACATATTTTATCTTTATAGTTAAATTCCATATAAATAGCCTCCTACTATTATATTTTATCATTTTTTTTATTTATTATTTTAATTATATTTGTAAGTTTACAATTTTTTTATTCTTGTTATGTAAATAATTACTATTTTGTGTTAGAATCTTATTATAGGTGATGATATGAAGAAGATATATACTTTTATAATTATTTTATTATTACTTATACCATTATCAGTAGGAGCATTAGTTAAAATGTCTAGTTATAGATATGTTACTGATGATGCGAATGTAATGAGTGAAGAACTTATTGATTATATTTATATTTATTCTAAATTTTTAAAAGAAAAAATGGATATTAATTATTATGTGGTAGTAGTTGATAATACAGAGAATTATGAAGTAGAGTCTTACTCTGAATATGTATTTAATAATTTTGATGTTGGTAGTAGAGGCATTCTAATGTTTATATCTAAAGAAGATAGGAAAATTAGAATAGATATAGGTTATGAATTAGAAGATACTTTTTCTGCAGATACATTAGATAAATATATTGATATATATATGATGCCATATTTTAAAAATGGTGATTGGGAAAATGGTATTAAGAATGGTTATTCGGCTTTTTATAAAGAAATATGTGATCATTATAATGTAGATTCTAGTGAATTAGTTGTTTATGATGCTAGATATTTAACTTCTAATTATAAATATTTTATTATTTTAGCAATTATATTTATTAATTCATTTATTTCTTATGTATTTACTTCTTTCTTTTTAAGGTTATATAATAATAAATGTAAATATAAAGGTAAGAGTAAAGATATTATATTATTTATCTTATGTTTATTTATTAATATTTGTTTATTTTATTTAGCTTTTATGTTAGTTCCTTTATCAATTATATTTATTTTAGGTTTTGAATTATTAGCAATTAAAACTAATTATGAAAATAATTTTAATAAAAATAAGAAGAATAAAAGAAAGAAATCAAGGTGATAGTATGAAAAATAATAAGGGATTTACTTTAGTAGAACTTTTAGTAGTAATGGTTATTATGGGAATAATTATTGGATTGTCTTTCCCGGCAATTAGAAAACTTCAAGAAAAGAATATGGAAAAGAAGTTCACTACTTATCAAGAATCTTTGAAGATGGCAGCGAAATTATATACAGATTCGTATGAAGAAGATATTTTTGGTAGAAAAGAGAATGGGTGTGCTTGTATTTCATTTTCTGAATTAAAAGATAAAAAACTTGCTAAAGATATAACTGTAAAAGATGTATCATGCGCAACTGATAATACTTTTGTAAGAATTACTAAGATTGCAGATGCTTATACTTATGTTAGTTATGTAGGATGTAAAGAAAAAGATAATAAAGTTGATATCATTTATCCAAAACAAGATAAAGCACATACTATGGTTTCGGCTGGATGTGATACTTTATGTAACGAAAAAGTATCTAATGGTATTTATGTAAGTGTATCTCCAAATAAATCTACATCTTATTCTAATAAAAAGACAACATATGTAAAAGTTGAAAGTATTACTGGTATTAATCAAGGAATAGAAATGTTTTATGCTTGGAGTACATCTGATACAGGTAGTGAGGATTTAACTAATTATAAAAGAGTTAGAATAACTGCTCCAGCTAATCAAAAAGATCTTATTGAAACTGAAGGAAGTGTTAATGTTAAGTCTACTGGTATAAGTACTCCATCTAAAAAATCTGGTTCATACTATTTACATGTTAGAATAGATAGATTAGATGATTTATATGATTCATCTTGGAAACAGGATAATGGATCAAAATATATAGTAGCGGGTCCATTTAATATTGATAATGAACCTCCAAAGGTAAATACATATTCAATTAAATCTACAAATGATAGTTATAATGCTATAGATCCAGTATTAAATATAGATGCTACTGATAATATTACTGAGAAAGAAAATATTGAATTCTGTTTATCAGTAGAAAAGGGAATGAATAATTATTATATGTTCCATAAGAATGGAGGAGTTGCTAGCTTGGGAACAAGTGGTGATCATTTCTGTAAGCCAGAATTATTAAATGAGAATTCTAACAGGTCACAATATTATGGAAAAATTACAAAAGATATGACTCCACCTGCAATAAAACTATATCAAAATAAAGAAATATTATATCCAATATACTTTAATGTTATAGATGAAGTTGGAAATTCAACTACAATAAAAACTACATATGAAACTTCACCACAATATACATTAACATATGATTCTAAGGGTGGAAGTAATTGTGTAAGCACAAAGGTAGTAAAGAAAAATAGTGGTAAAACTACATGGGGTGATTTATGTACACCAAAAAGAGATTATTATACTTTTGAAGGCTGGTATACAACTGATAATAAACAAATAACTAAAGATATAGAAGCAACTGGAGACTTAATTGTACATGCTAAATGGAGAAAGAATAAAATTAATTTCAACTTCAAATTAAATAGTGGAGAAACTCTTACTTCTACAACAACATCTACTGGAGGGGAAACTCTAAATTGGTCTAAAGATAATAATGGATTGATTTATTTAAATGGAAGTTTAAGAACTTATTCATATGACTATGATGTTTCAACAATAGATTTACCAGATTATAATAATACAAGTTATTTAAATATTTCAAAAGCTGGATATGTTGGAAAATCAAATGCACAATGGATATGTGAAAGTGGATGTAAGACAGCAAATCAAACATTTACTCATAATGCAATTAATGATTTTAAATCTAGTAATATTTGTGATATATCTAAAGGTGATTGTACTGTTGTTGTTAAGGTTAATTGGATATCAAGTAAAGTTCTTATTAAATTAAATGCAAATGGAGGATCTTTAAATACTAATAATTCTCGTTATCGTTTATCTGGCGGCAAATTATTATATGATGGTTCTGAAATAATACATAGTATAAATTATGGTGAAAATATGGGCTCTTCAGGTTTAGCTAATTATAATAATCCGAATTATCTAAATCTATATAATTATGGTTATAGAATTCCTAGTGGTTATGAGTGGAATACTATGGCAGATGGTAAGGGTAAAAGTTATAATCAAAATGTAGTTTATAATTCTAGAGATTTCTGTGATGCATCACAAGGAGATTGTGTAGTTACTCTTTATGCTAATTGGAAATATTTTCCTATTGAAATTACAAATTTATATAATCCAACTGGTGGTAATTGGACTAGAGCTAATGGATTTAGTGTTACTTTAGGTACAAATTATAATAATGATGAAGTTTCTGCTTGGTATTATTCATATGGGGATCTTGGTATTACTAATCCTGGAAATGGTGGTAGTAACTCAGCTACTCAGTGGATTAAATATTCTAACTCTAATGTAAATAATTTTACTACGACACCATTTTCTGCAGAAAGAAATCAACCTGCTTACTTCTTGGTTTGTGGTAAGAATGGTAAATGTGCTAAGAAAGCTACAAATATAAAAATTGATAGGACTCCTCCTAGGTTTATTGGAATTATTAATAGAGATCCAGGGTGCCCTGATTCGGCAACACCACATAAAAGGACAGGATCTTTTGAAGATAATTTATCTGGTATAGATAAAAGCACTACATATTATAAGGTTAATGGTCGTACTCATTATTCTGGATCACCTGGTTCAGGTGTAACATATTGGCTTGAAGGTTTTTGCGGCCATCTTAACTCTGGTAATGTCGCACAATATCATATTTGTGATGTTGCAGGTAATTGTGCTGATGGAAGTACTGGATTTTAATTAAAAAATAACGGTTCTTTGTCAAATAGTGTTGGTGGAGAACTTTGATAAAATGTAAGAGGGTGAC
>CALYOH010000010.1 GCA_945228905.1 uncultured Caryophanales bacterium | reverse complement strand
GATAAAAAAATAGAATTACAATCTAAGAAAATTGAAGACCTTAAGTTATTTAAAATGAGTACCTTAGATAAATATTTTAATAAAGATACTTGTAAAGAAAAAGCATTATTAAAAAAATATTGTTCTTGTTTAACAGGAAAATCAAAAGCTGATAAAGTTGATATTAATGGAAAATATTATATTATGGATATGGGAACAGTAAATTCTGATGGTAATATTTTGAAAACTAAGCCAACTTTTTGTAATTTTGATTTATTATCATATGGTGATTTAGTAATGCCTAAAGATGATATAGGTGGAGGATTAATTATTGGTAAAACTGGATTTATTGATGAGGATAATAAATACGTTTTAGGGGATCATGTTTATTTATTAAAAGTCAATGACATTAATTCATTATTTTTACACTATCAAATTAATTCGAAATATATAAATAAACAACTAAAAAGAAAAGTTACTGGATCAGCCCAACTTGGGTTAAAATCCGATAATATTTTAAATCAAGAAATATATATTTATTCGGAAGAAGAACAGAAAAAAATTGCAAATATTTTTAAGTTGATAGATAGAAAAATAGAACTAGAAACAGAAAAAATATTTAAGTTAATAAATCTAAAAAAAGGACTTATGCAAAATATGTTTGTATAAGTCTTTTTAGTATCTTCTTTATTTAAAAAAGGACTATTTCATAGACTTTTTGATGAGATAGATGGAAATAATTATTTATTATCAGACATAACTAACTTTGAAAATGGAAAAGGTCATGAAAATATAATAGATGATAATGGTAATTATATATTAATAAATTCTAAATTTATTTCAACAGAAGGTAATGTAATAAAAAAGTGCTCAGAGCAATTAACTCCATTATTTAAAAATGATATAACTATGGTTATGAGTGATCTTCCAAATGGTAAAGCATTAGCAAAATGTTATTATATAGAGGAAGATAATAAATATAGTTTAAATCAACGAATTTGTAAAATTCATATAAAAAATGATAAAATCATCAATCCTAAATATTTATTTTATTTGTTAAATAGAAATCCATATTATTTAAAATTTGATGATGGAGTTAATCAAACCAATTTAAAAAAAGATGATATATTAAATATTAATTTAAATATACCATCAAAAGATGTTCAAGATAAAAATGCTCATATATTAACATTAATAGATAAAATAATAAATAAAGAACTATCAAAATTAGATAGTCTTAATTCATTAAAAAAAGGACTTATGCAAAATATGTTTGTATAGTCCTTTTTATTTTAATATATCGTATATTGATAGTTTGTGATTATAACAAATAGTGTATAATGTAAGAGAAGTTACTAGAAATTTACCAGATTCATAACCACTATAAGTTGGTTGTGTAATCATGCACTCATCTGCTATTTGTTGTTGAGTTAAACCAAGTTTGTTCCTTATCTTTTTAAGGTTGGCACCAACTTGTTTTTTATTAAGTTTATTTATTTCTATGTAATTGTCATTATTTCTTCTTAATCCCATTATATAGTCTATAGAATATTTATATAGATTAGAGAACTTTATCATTTTAGGAAGTGGCATTGGATCTTGATTTGTTTCCCAACCAGTAACAGTTTTTCTTGATACTCCAAAAACAAATCCAAGTTCTTCTTGAGTCATCTCTAATTCTTCTCTGCAATATTTTAAATTGTTATTTAGCATTTATCTCACCCATATTAATTTTCCCATTAAATAGTAGAATATTAACAAATTGCTGGGTCATTTTATAAAAGTATGATATAATTAGAAAGACAGGTGATACTATTGAAAAATAAAACAAGAAAAGAAGAATTAAAGCAATTAGCTCTTAAAAAAATGGATAATGGTGGAAGAATATATCAATTAATAAATAGTAATAAATTAGATAAAATTATAGATTTAATAACAGACGAGAAAACTCCTGCTATTAAAACTACTTTAGTAGAAAAATGTTACTTAACTGCAAATGAGCAGTTTATAGATATGTTAAGTAATTTTTTATATTATTTTGATATGAATTTTCCATCAGTAGGTCATAAAGATTTAATGATTCAATTCATTCTTGAATCTCAAGTTCCTGAATTTCTTCTATGTAAGAAGTATTGGGGAGATAATAATAACATACCATATTTTACAAAAGAGATGGATAAGGCAATAGTTAATAACTTTTATAATAATGTCATATTTACTGATGATTATAAAACTTTTCAAAAATATAAAATATTTCCTCATAAGATGAATCTAGAAGATAGAAAAGATCTTAATACTTTGATCAAATTTATGAAAGATATAGCATGGACTAATTATAATGATTATTCTTTAGTATATCTATTTGATGAATTTGGTGAGAAAGAAAAAGCTTTTAGTAAAACTTATAAAAATAAAGGTAAGATTGAAATATATAGATTATTAATGGATGATTATAGAATGCACTTTGACATTTTAATAAGTCATTATGAAGATAAAAAAGATTTATTAAAAATAATAGATTAAGTTATACAATTATAAAAAAATAAGTATAATATTAGTAAGTAGTTAATTTTAATTACACATTATTAAAAATCTGTTATAATACTAAATACGTTGCGAATGAGGTGGGAGCATGAAATTGGATACTATTATTGATGAACTGCAAGAATATTGTTTTGAAGATAAAGAATCAATTAAGGATAGAAAAGATTTATTTAATAATTATCAAATAGAATTTCTAGATGGATGGATAGGATTATTACTTAATAAATATCTTTATAAAGATAAATATGAAGTATATATAAGTATTAAGACTAAAGATAAAATTGCTTGTCCTTTATTATATAAATCATTCAGCAATGTAATGGATGCTAAAATGTACTATAATGAGTTAAAAAATTTAATTGATAATAATGATGAAAAATTTATCATAAACCGTTGTAAAACAAGGAATTAAAGCGAAAATTGTACCCCCTAACGTACCTATAGAAAGCGTCTTGTAAATATATTTGAGTATGATAAAATATAGTAAAATGAAATAATTATGTAGAGATACATGTATTTCATTTTTTTAATTGTTATTGACTTTTTCCAAAAAAACTATATAATAAATAACAATTTATATGTAGTGGTTTGCAGAGATTGGAAGTGGTCTTTATGGAACTAATTGTATATATGAAGATGATAAACTTATCATCGATACAAAAATCTATAGAGTCCTTCGACCCTCTAAAACCAAGATTAAGAATTAAAATAGAAGAGAAGTAGTAGCTTTTATTAATTGGCCATTATTTCTCTTCTTTTTAATTTAATGGGGGATGCATATGAAATTATTGAGTTTAAAAGAACTAGATATGTTCGACTATGTGAAGACTAAAGAAAAGGTAGAAGCATACATCGGTGATTTAAACATGATAAAGTACAAATATAGGAATGTTCTGCCCCCTCCAATTGCTTCACGACTATTTGATATTAAAGTTCAATCTTCACCAACAAATAGATCTGGGATTGAATCTTATGTTGAGAAAAAGGATGAATACAACAGAGAATATAAACAAAAACTCAACGAGATATATGAAATAATAGAAGATTTTTCATATTATGAAAAAAGATTCTTTAAAGACTATTTTATCAATGGGGTCAAATTGCGTAATTTTGAGAAAGAATTTGCTTGTGGTGAAAGAATGGTCGATCACATAAAAGAAAGCTCAATAATCAAATTTGCACTTGCTACAGATTTAGCAGTATATAAATAAAATCACTTCGGTGATTTTTTTATTTGGAAAAAGTTAATTGTTGTAAGAAAGGAATATATTTATGATAGGTAAAATTTTAGGAATCATATTTTTAATATTAATGGGATTATTTACTATATGTTCTTGTAAAGTAGCTGATTGGGCTGACCAAGAAATGGAAGATGAAATAAAAAGGAGAGAGCAAGATGAAAAAGAAAACATATAGAGCGATAATAGATAATGATGGACATATTACAACAATGATTGTTGGTGGTGAGAGTAAGAAATCAGTTACAAAAGAGTTAACTGATTTTTTTATTAAAACAAAACAAATAAAAGATTATAGAAGATTTGATATTCATCTAAAAGAAGTAATTTATATAAATGGTGAATACAAAACTATTGAATAGGTGATTCCATGAAGATAGAAAAATTAAAAGAAAAACTTAAGAAGTATGAAAATATACCATTATCAGAAATTAATATTAATGATGTTGATGAAATAACGGATATAAAGATCAATAAAAGAAAATCAAGTAATGATAGAATACTTGATTTTTTAAATACAGTAAAAAATCCATATGTTTTTAAACATAATGGGAGATTAGTTCGAATTGGTTTTGCTGATACAAATATAACAGCAGATGAATGTTTAACTAATGTGCTTAAAAATCTTTATAGATAATTTTGCACCTTAGTTATTTTTTACATTTTTAATTATCATTTTCATAAAGTGGAAGGAGAATATCTATGGCTGGTAGAGGTAAGAAAAAACTTAGTAAAAATTCTACTGTTGCAAATTGGCTAGTAGGTATTTATACTAGAAGATCTTTTGATGATAATGAAGAAAAAGAATCTAATACAATAACTAATCAAAAAGAGATGATAAATAATTTTGTTTCAAAAGAAAACAATATGACAATAGTTGATTATTATGTAGATGATGGATATACTGGTACAGATTTTGATAGACCTGGATTTCAAGAAATGATGAAAGATATATCAGATGGAAGAATTAATACAATTATTGTTAAAGATTTATCCAGATTAGGTAGAAATAGTTTAGAAGTTGGTAAATATATTGAAGATATTTTTCCTATATATAATATAAGAATAATAGCTATCAATGATAATGTAGATTCATTTAAAAGACCTGAATCTATTAATGATTTAATGGTTCCTATTAAGAATTTAATAAATGAGAGTTATGCTAGAGATATTTCTAAAAAGGTTTCTTCTGCTTATTATACAATGGCTAGTTCTGGTAAATTTGTAGCTGGAACATCTCCTTATGGTTATACATTTGATGAAAATGATAAACATCATCTTGTAGTAGATCCAAATGAAGTAGAAACAGTTAGATTAATATTTAAAATGGCTTTAAAAGGTGATGGTAGAGTTAAAATAACTAAATATTTAAATGATCACAATATTTTATGTAGAAAGGAAATACAAAGAAGAAGAAAATATAAATTATCTTTAGATCCTTTAGAAGAAACAATAAAATATAAATGGTCAACTTCTACAATAGGAAGAATGCTAACTAGTGAAATATATATAGGTAATTTAACTCAATTAAAAACAAAAAGAGAAAGTTTCAAAAATCATAAAGTAATAAATGTAGATAAAGAAGATTGGATAAGATTTGAAAAAGCACATGAACCAATTATAACCAAAGCTGATTTTGATAAGATACAAGGATTAATTAAAGTAAATGCAAAGAGAGTATCAAATACTGGAGAAAGAACTTATTCAATATATAATGGAGTTTTAAAATGTGCTGATTGTGGTAGAGCAATGTATAAACAAGAAGATAATAGAGGAAATCGCCAGCTATCAAATTATTTCTGTAATACTTATTTATATATAAGTAAAACTTCTTGTAGTTCCCACAAAATAAAAACAGAAGATTTAAATGATATAGTTTTAGAATCAATTCAAATGCAAGTTAAGTTAGTAATTGAATTAGATAGAAGTTTAAAACGACTATATTTTAAGAATAATAAAGAAACAGTTGAAAGCGAATATAAAAATAATACCAGAATAGCTGAACTTAAAATAAACAATTTAAAGAACAAAAAAATTCAATTATATGAAGAATGGAAATTTAATAATATAGATAAAGATGAATTTATGAATCAATCTAAACTTATTGAAGAAGATATTAAATTAGTAGAAGAAAAACTTGAATTAATAACTAAGACATACAGAGATAATATAAAAATGATTAAAAGAAATGATTATTGGATAAATCATTATAAAAGAAATAAAAAAATAAAGAAATTATCAAGAGAAGTTATTAAAGAACTTATTGATGTTATTTATATAACTGCTGATGGTAATGTAGATATTCATTTTAAATATAATAATGAATATAAAGAATTGGTAACATATTTAGAAAATGAAGGAGCTGTTAAGGAATGTCAAAATGGAGAGTTGGTATTTACTTAAGATTATCGTCAGATGACGATGATGATAAATTAGAATCAAATAGTATTACAAATCAAAGAAATTTAATTAATTATCATTTATCTGATATGAAAGATGTTAGTGTATATAAATGTTATGCAGATGATTGATATACTGGTACAGATTTTGATAGACCAGCATTTCAAGAAATGATGGATGATATAAGAAATAAAAAAATCAATTGCGTTATAGTAAAAGATTTATCTAGACTTGGAAGAAATTATATCAATGTAGGTCATTTTATAGATGATACACTTCCTAGATATAAAATTAGATTTATAGCTGTTAATGATAATGTAGATTCTTATTTAAGACCAGAGTCAATGAATTCATTAGAAGTATATTTTAAAAATCTAATGAATGAGAGTTTTGCTAAAGATATTTCTAAAAAAGTTAGAACATCTTTTGAGATTAGTAAAAAGAATGGTAACTTTATAGGAGTAGTTGCTCCATTTGGATATTTAAAAGATCCTGATGATTGTCATAAATTCATCGTAGATAAAGAAGCTGAAAAGATAATTAAAAACATATTTAAAATGGCTTTAAATGGAATTAGTAGGCAAGATATAGTGAAAGAACTTAATCAAAATCACATACCAACTCCAGCTAAGTATATGAAGAGTTTTTGTAAAAGTAAAAATCCTAACATAGGAGTTGAATGGACAGTTGTTATGCTGGATAAAATTTTAAGAAATAAAAACTATATCGGATGTTTAGTTCAAGGTAAAAAAACTAGAATTAGTCACAAAAATCATAATACAGTTAGAGTTCCAGAAGATGAATGGATTATAGTTCCAGATCATCATAAAGCGATAATTAGTGAAGAAATATTTAATCAAGTTCAAAATATTGTTTATAACAGAAACTCAAGAGTAAGTTCAAATGGTAAACTATATAAATATACTGGATATTTAAAATGTGCTGATTGTAATTCTTCAATGAAGAAATTTAGTAGACCAAATAGTAATAGTACGTTTTTCTATTGCAGTACATATATAAAAAACAAAGAATGTCCTAAACATTATATTACCGAGAATGATTTAGATAGTACTTTATTAGAAATCATTAATAAGTATATAGAAGTTATAACAAATTTATCTGATAAAATAAACGATGATATATCTATGTCATATATAGAATATGAAAAAGAAAATAAAGATTTTAAAATAATTGAATTAAATAAAGAAGAACAAAAATATAGAAAGTTAATTGAAGAAGTTAAAGAAGATTTTAAAAATGATTATATATCTAAAGGAGACTTTGAATTATTTAAAGATAAATACATGTATCAATTAAATAAAATATTACTTGAAAAAGAAGAACTGAATAATAGTAAATCAAATCAAGATAATATAGATCGAATCAATAGAATCAAAAAAATAGGAAAAATAGATTATATAGATAGAAATATAATTATTGAATTAATTGATAAAATATTAATCCATGAAAACGGAGATATAGAAGTTATTTTTAAATATAAAAATTTATATGAAGATGCTCTTAGGTATCTCAAATCGTAGAAATTATGATATAATTGATTAGTAAAGTTACTTACAGAAAAAAGGAGTGATTTCTATGAGTAGTACAAACGAAAATCCAAGTGTTGCTAAAAATGTCATCAACTGGTTCCCAGGACACATGGCAAAAACTAAAAGAGAAATAAGAGAACAACTTAATTTAATAGATATAGTATTTGAAGTAATAGATGCGAGAATGCCAATATCAAGTAAAATAGTTGATATAGATGATTTAATTAAAGATAAACCAAAGATACTTGTAGTAACAAAATATGATCTTTGTGATAAACCTGAGACTGACAAAATACTTGAAAAATATAGGAAAATGTGTTATAATGTAACCGCTGTTGACTTAATGGGGGGAAGCGTTAATACTCTTATAGACGAAACAAAAAGAATAATGAAAGATATTAACGAAGAAAGAGTAAGAAAAGGATTAAAAGAAAGAACCGCTAGAGTATTAATAGTAGGAGTTCCAAATGTAGGAAAGAGTACTTTAATAAATAGACTAGTAGGACGTAAAAGTGCAGGTGTAGGTAATAAACCTGGCTTTACTAAAACACTAAGTTGGATTAGAGTAAATAAGGATATAGAATTATTAGATTCTCCTGGAATACTTTGGCCAAAACTAGAAAATCAAGAAGCTGCTCATATACTTGCAGCACTATCCTCTATTAAGGAAGAAATTCTTAATGCTGATTCAATAGCATCATTTATTTTAAGAAAATTATATGAACTATATCCAGAAAAATTAAAAGAAAGATATGGTATAGAAGAATTAGATGAAGACTTAATTGAAGCATACGATACAATAGGAAAAAAGAGAGGTGCATTATCAAGAGGAGGAATTGCTGACTATGATAAAGTATCTAATATAATCATTAATGATTTAAAAAATGGATATTTCGGCAAAATAACTTTTGATAGATAATATGATAAGAATCGAAGAGTGTTTGGAAGCAGATACGCCAATCACTATAGTAACTGATAGAGTTAAAAAAAAAGGAATATTAAGAAGAGTAGAAAAACCAAGAGAATATTTCGTAAAAAATTTTAACCCTGCAGAATTTATTGGAGAAGAACTATGTTTAATTAAAAATATAAGAGTAAATCACTACTTCTTAGCATGTCTTAGCACATATAATATTGGATCAACATATTGGTATAGAGATATAGAAGATACATATCCATTATTAAAAATAGCATCGAAGAACTTCCAAAGAGAAGGATATATCTATAAAACTATAACTGATTATGGATTCAATCAACATGATGATGTATTTGAAGAAATGCTTACGGTAGCCAAAGATGATAAAAATAGAGAAGAATTATGTAATGATATGTTAAATAAGTTAGCTCTAGAAATATTTATGGGACAAACAGATGCATATGCATTTAATTATAAGTTTGAAGAAGACAAAGAACATAATGTTAGATTAGCTCCATTATATGATTTCCAATATTCAGTAAATCCATTATATATTGGGGATAACGAAATATGTTTTGGAGACTTACATCATTTTAAAACAATAGATGATGTAAAAGAATTTATAAAGAAATATCCAAAATTTAGAGAAATGCTAGAATCTTATTTAAAAGAAGATTTAGCTGGAATAGTTAAAATGGCTTATGGAAAAAGACATTTACATGTTCCAGAAAGAAAACTAGAATTATATAATGAATTTGGTGAAAAAAGGAAACAATTAATAAAAACAATATTAAAATAGAAAATTTATTTTCTATTTTTTTCTTGCAATAATTTTCTTTTCTTGTCAAAATAAAAATAGGTGGTCTTATGAAGAAAAAAGATATATTTTTAAAACTTAATGAGTTAAATTTAGAAAAAAGTACATATATTATTATAGGGGACACTGCATTAGTATGTTTAGGAATTAAGAAAGAAACAGATGATATTGAATATATTAAATATGATAATAATAAAGACTATATAGAAGTTAATGGTTATAAAGTAGAAACATTAGAAGACTTAATAAAGAAAGAAACAGATAAAAGTATAATTAAAAAAATACAATTAGAAATAGATTTAAAGGATACTTATAAAAATGAAAGAGAATTACATAAAAAAGGATATAAATTAATAGGTGGAGTAGATGAAGTAGGAAGAGGACCATTAGTTGGCCCGGTAGTAACAGCATGTGTAATACTACCAGAAGACTTTATTTTAGATGGACTAACTGATAGTAAAAAATTAACTGAAAAGAAAAGAGACTACTTCTTTGAAGAAATAAAAAAACAAGCTATTTCATATGGTATAGGAATAGTAGATGAAAAAAGAATAGATGAAATTAATATCTATGAAGCAACTAAAGAAGCAATGATACAAGCAATTAATAATTGCAGTATTAAACCAGATTATGTATTAACAGATGCTATGAAACTAGATATAGATATTCCAGTAAAACCAATTATTAAAGGAGATCTTAGAAGTATTACTATTTCAGCTGCAAGTGTACTTGCTAAAGTAACAAGAGACAGAATGATGTATGAATTAGATAAGAAATATCCAATGTATGATTTTAAAAATAATGTAGGATATCCTACAAAGAAACATCTAGATGCAATAGAAAAATACGGAATAATAGATGAACATAGAAAAAGTTATGGACCAGTAAAAGAACATCTAGAAAAGAATAATGTAAAATAAAAATAGTTAAAATATATTTATATATATTTTGTAATAATTAAAAAATGTAAAAGCTTAAAAAATGAAAAAACTTTAATATAAATTTATTGACAAAATAAAAAATCATTAGTATAAGTTATAAATGACTGGAGGGATTGTATGGCTAAGAATTTAGTTATAGTGGAAAGTCCAAGTAAAAGTAAAACAATAGAAAAATATTTAGGAAATGATTTTAAAGTTGTAGCTTCAGTTGGACATATACGAGATCTAGCAACAACAGGAAGATTTGGTTTAGGAGTAGATATAGATAATGATTTTAAACCAAATTATATTACAATAAAAGGAAAAACAAAAGTAATTAATGATTTAAAGAAAGAAGCAAAAGCAAGCGAAAATGTATACTTAGCATCCGACCCAGATAGAGAAGGAGAAGCAATTGCATGGCACTTAAAAGATACTTTAAAATTAACAAATTATAAAAGAGTATTATTTAATGAAATAACTCATGATAAAGTATTAGAAGCAATTAATAATCCAACTACTATTAATGATGATTTAGTAAGAAGTCAAGAAACAAGAAGAATTCTTGATAGAATTATTGGATTTAGATTATCTAAATTATTAGCTGCAAAAATAGGTGCAAAAAGTGCCGGACGTGTACAAAGTGTAGCAGTAAAATTAATAGTAGATAAAGAAAGAGAAATAGAAGCATTTATACCAGAAGAATATTGGACAATAACTGCTCATTTCAAAGAATTTGATTCAGAATTATTTAAATATAAAGATGATGAAATTAAACTACATAATGAAGAAGAAACTAATGAAGTATTAGCTAAAATAAGTGATAAATATGTAGTTGAATCATATGATCAATCTAAGAAAAATAAAAAGAGTCCATTCCCATTTACAACTTCAACTCTACAACAAGTAGCATCTAATAAGTTAGGTTTTAGTGCAAGACGTACAATGAGTACAGCTCAAAAACTATATGAAGGTATTGATATTGGTACTGAAACAGTCGGACTTATTACATATATGAGAACTGACTCAATTCGTTTAAGTGATGACTTTGTTAAACCAACAATGAAATATATTGAAGAAGAATATGGAAAAAACTATGTTGGTTATGTAAAAAATCCAAAGAAAAAAGAAAATGTTCAAGATGCCCATGAAGGTATTAGACCAACAAGTATATTAAGACATCCTGATAAAATTAAAGATCATTTATCAACAGATGAATATAAATTATATAAATTAATCTATTATTGTACATTAGCATCTCTAATGGCAGATAGTATTGTTAATCAAACAACTATTATATTTGATAATAATGATTATAAATTTAAGACTACTGGTCAGGTATTAATATTTGATGGTTACTTAAAAGTTTATAAAGATTATGAAACAAGTGAAGATAAGATTCTTCCTACAATAGGTGAAAATGAAACATGTATTACAGATGATGTAGAATCAAAACAACATTATACAAAGCCACCTGCAAGATATACAGAAGCTTCACTAATTAAAAAATTAGAAGAAGAGGGAATAGGAAGACCATCAACTTATGCAACTATAATTGATACTATAAAAACTCGCAATTATGTAGTTCTAGAAGAAAAGAAATTTAAACCAACTGAGATGGGATTCGAAACAACAGATAATCTTCAAGATTTCTTTAGTGATATTATAAATACAGAATATACATCTAATATGGAAACTGAATTAGATGAAATTGCAGAAGGAAATGCAAAAGAAAAAGATGTTTTAACAGACTTCTGGAACTTATTTGAACCAAGAGTTGAGGGCGCTTTTGCTGATATGGAAAAGAAAGCTCCAGAGCAAACAGGAGAAACTTGTCCTGAATGTGGAAGCCCACTAGTAATTAGAAAAGGTAAGTATGGGGAATTTACTGCTTGTAGTAATTATCCAACATGTAAATATATTAAAAAAGAACCAGTTGAAGTAGTAGAAATATGTGACTGTCCAAAATGTTCAGGAAAAATAGTTGAAAAGAAAAGTAAAAGAGGAAAAGTCTTCTATGGATGTAATAACTATCCTAAATGTAAAGAAGCATATTGGGATAAACCAATTGGAAGAAGTTGTCCAGAATGTAATTCAATGTTAACTGAAAAGAATGGAACAGTAAAATGTTCAAGTTGTGATTATAAAGAAGACTAAGTCTTCTTTTTTATGCTATAATTTATCTGGTGATAATATGAAATATAAAAAATATTTTATAATTACAATTATTTTAATAGTCTTAATTTCAGTATATGGATTATTCATATTATTAAATAAACCTATTAATCTTATAGATAATAGTAAAGATATTATTTATAGTATTGTAGATGAAGAAGATAAAAAAGTACCATATCTAAATATAGAAAACAGTGAATTAATAAATGAAGATATAAATAAGTTTGTAGAAAATAATCTAAATGATAGTTCTAATATTAGTTATAAATATAATAAGTATGGAAATATAATATCTTTATTAATTCGTATAATAGAACCATCTACATCAAATGCACCAATTATAAAATTTAAAAGTTATAATTTTATTATTAATAATTCTAAATTACTAAGTAATGATGAATTAATATCATTATCTAATACTGATAAAAATAATATAGATGTAGATATAACAAATTATTTTATAAATTTCTATAATGATAGTGAAATAAGGAATCATGTTAAATATGAAGAATATATTAATTATAGAAGTAAATACTTTGATATAAATAATGATATTAATTATTTTATTGATAATAATAAATTATATACCTACATAAATATTAATAATGGAATAGATTATGAAGAATATGAATATATAAAAGAGAATGAATATAGAGTATTGGTAGGTGATATAAATGGCTAATTATTGTAGAGACTTTGCACTTGCTGGACTACTTCATGTAACTCAAAATATTGTTACTCTTATTCAAATATTAGTACCGATTATATTATTAATATCAGTCGCAATAAAATTATTTAAAGCTATGATGAATCCAGATGAAAAGAAAAATATTCCAAGAATTAGAAATTCATTTATAGCAGCAGCCTTAATATTTTTTATTCCTACTATTGTTAATACTGCAATAAGTATAGTAGATACAGATAATAGTTTTATAAATTGTTGGAATGATGCTAAAACAATATATATTAAATTTCAAAGTAGTTATTATGGAAAAGATGAAGAAAAAGTTAAATTATATATTGATCAAGATTATGAAAAAGGAGTTAATAAAGATTCTAATACTTCATCAGGTAATTATAGTAAAAATGTAGAAAGTTACATGAAAGCAGTAAAAAACACTGTAGATTATGCAAGAGCAAATAACTATCATTATGGAGATAGTCATGCAACTCCACCTACAACAGATGGATTAATTTCATGTGATAGATTGGAAGCTAAAGCATTATGGGATATTGGTTATACTGATCAAAGAGCAGGAGGAGAAGTGGTGTCAACTTTAGATGGTTATCTTACATCTCATGGCTGGAGAAAAAGTACAAATATAAATGATATAAAGTATGGTTCAATAGTAATAGTAAGTCATCCAGGTCATAATGGAACACCAACTCATGCATTTACTGCAGTAAGTTATAATCCATCTACTGGAGTAATGGTTTCATATGATGAAGGAGAGGAATGGAGAATTCATGCAGAACAACCTTTTACATCTAATTATTGGACACAAAGTATGATATATGGAGTCTACAACATGGAGTAGACTTCTTTTCATTTTTATGGTATAATATGACCCAATTAAGGGGGATAATTATGGGAAAGAAAAAAGAATATTTTCTAATTGCACGAAATAAAAATAGCAATGAATATCAAATTATAAAAATAAATAATAAAAGAAGATTATCATTAGAAGAAATAGATGAATTTACATTAAATTTTGATAATGGTATTAGAATGAATGACTATCTTATGAAAGCAAAAGTACTAGATAGTAGTGGTTATGATTTTTATATTGCTAATCAAACTAATAATAAAATGCAATACTTAGAAGTAGTTTATTGTAGTAGAGAAACAAGAACAGAATTATTACAAAATGTAATTAGAGCAAGTAAGAAAAAAGAACTAACTAAAGATAACGAATCAGCTAAAAGTATACTAGATTCATTCTCAATAAAAGTATTTGAAGATAGAATATTTAATCAATATATTATTAATGGAAAAAGTAAATTACCAAAAAAATTTGTAGATTACTTTGTAGGAAATCAAAGTGTTAATTATAATGCCAAATATAGAAATGGAGCATGGCCAATTACTTCATATTCATTACTAAGAAATATCATAGTAGAAATGAATAGATATGATAGTAATGATAAATTATTTATATATTCAGATAAATCATCTAGAGATAATGAATTAAAAAGAAGACAATTAGACAGTAAATTATTATTAGAAACAGCAGATGATTATATAGAAGGACAAATGGATTTATTCTCTTTATTAGATGAGAAAAGTGATGAAGATAAATTAATTGAAGTACTACATACATTTTCCTATCTCCCAAGTGAAACTATTACTAAAAATAAAAATGGTGAATATTGCTATAGAGTAAAAACTTTCCCAGAATATGAAAATGGAGATTTAAGAAAATTACAAACACTTCTTACAAAAGAATTAGCAAAAGCTATTTATGAGATGTTAAAAGTAAGACAAACATCTTCTATATTTGATGATGGACATTATACAGAAGAATTAAAAGAAGCAAGAATAAAAATAACAAAACAATTATCAGAAAATAGAAGAATATTAGATAATGCATATAATTGGTGTTTAGTGTATAATAAATATAGTGAAAGATATTTAGGTGATAACTATGGAAGACAATACACTAAACAAGAATCTAATTAGTTATTTAGATTATTTAAAATACCAAAAAAATTATTCAGATTATACAATTCTAAGTTATAAAGATGATATTGTAGAATATTTAAATTATCTAAATAGTGAAAGTCTAAATTACTTAGATATTGAATATAGTGATATTAGATTTTACTTAATGTATTTAAAAGATACTAAGAAAGATAATAATTCATCAATAGATAGAAAACTAAGTTCATTAAGAGGATTCTATAAATATATGGCTAATGAAGGAATAGTTAAGACTAATGTATTTTCATTAGTAAATGGTCCTAAAAAGAGTAAGAAACTCCCAAGATATTTTGAATATAATGAATTAGAAGAAATGTTTAATATTCCTGATCTAAATACACCTTTAGGTCAAAGAGATAGATTAATATTAGAAATGTTATATGCAACAGGAGTACGTGTAGGTGAACTTGTAAGTATTAAAGTATCTGATATAGATTTAGGAAGAAAGAATATCATTATTTTAGGAAAAGGTAATAAAGAAAGATTTGTAACATACGGAGAGTATTGTGAAGATTCATTAAAAGAATATTTAAATGATGGTAGAAATACTTTAAATACTAAAAATAGTGATTACCTATTCTTAAATAATAATGGAGGACAATTAACTGAAAGAGGAGTAAGATTTATACTTGATAAGATTATAAAACAAACTGGAATTAATAAAAGTATTTCTCCTCATATGATAAGACATAGTTTTGCAACTCACTTACTAAATGCAGGATGTGACTTACTTACAGTACAAAAACTTTTAGGACATGAATCAATAAAAGCAACACAAATATATACTCATGTAACTACTGATAGATTAAAAGAAGTTTATTATAAGAGTTTTCCAAGAGCAAAGATAGATGAATGAAAGTACAAAAAAGTACTTTCTTTTTTATTAAAACCCTTTAATTTTTATTATTTTTCTTATATAATAAAGTTAATTCGTGGAAAAGGGATGTGATTCTTTTGGAATATGAATTTACAAATCTAGAAGAATTATATAAAAGAGTTAGGCCTGCATTACATTCAAAAGAAAAAGAATTAGAAAAACTGGGCTATTCAAATATTGATGAATTTGATATTTGGAATTATCTAAAAGATAAATGGAAGAATAGTAATGAGTTAACTCTATCAGATATAGTAGATGATATATTAAATACTGATTCTGAAGAAATAAATTTATATTACAAGAATAATCCCAATAAGAATATAAAAAAAGACATAGAGGTGTAAGAAGATGAAGAAGAAAAATGGAAAGAAGAAAGTAATAACTATATCTTGTATTTTAATACTACTTATAGTTGGAATTTGTTTCTCATTTGTTCCACTATTTAAGAGTTTAAAATTCGGATTAGATTTACAAGGGGGATTTGAAATTCTTTATAAGGCATCATCAATAGATGGGTCTAAAATGACTAATTCTAAACTAACAGCAACTTATAAAACATTAAGTAAAAGAATTGATAGTTTAGGTGTTAGTGAACCAGAAATTACTGTTGAAGGTAATGACAAGATTCGTGTTAAATTAGCTGGAGTAAAAAATCCAGAAGAAGCACGTACACAATTATCTACAGTTGCAACACTATCATTTAGAGATACTGAAGATAATTTACTTATGACTAGTGATGTACTAGATGCAGGTAAAGCAAAAGTAGGACAAGATCAACAAGGAAATCCTGCGGTTGCATTAACAGTAAAAGATAAAGATAAATTCTATGAAGTAACTAGTAAGATTAGTACTCAAGAAAATAACTATATTGTTATTTGGTTAGATTATAATGAATTAACTGATAGTTATTCAAAAGAAGGAAACTTATGTGGAACAAGCGAATCTAACTGTTTAAGTGCAGCTACAGTTTCACAAGGATTTGCAAGTGATGTAATTATTCAAGGAAACTTTACTTATGAAGAAGTAGAAAACTTAGTTGATTTAATTAATAGTGGATCACTTCCAACAAAATTAACTGAATTAAGTTCAAATACTGTAGGAGCAAGTTTCGGAGATCAAACATTATCAACTACATTAACTGCAGGTATTATTGCAATAGCAGCAATAGCATTAATTTTAATATTAATCTATCATTTCTCTGGTTTCATATCAGCAGTATCAATTATGATATATACATTCTTAGTATTTGCAGTATTCTGGGTTGTAGGTGGAGTGTTAACACTTCCTGGAATTGCAGCCTTAGTTTTAGGTATAGGAATGGCAGTAGATGCTAATGTAATTACATTTGCAAGAATTAAAGAAGAATTGTTAAAAGGTAAAAGTTTACCTACAGCATTTAAAGAAGGATCTAAATCAAGTTTTAGTGCAATAATTGATTCAAATATTACAACATTAATAGTTGCAATTATAATGTTTATATTTGGAGAATCAAGTATTAAAGGATTTGCTACAATGTTAATTATTACAGTACTTGTAACAATGTTTACAATGGTATTCTTAACAAGAGCAATTCTAAGAGTATTTGTTAAGACAGATTATTTCAATGATAAGACAAATTTATTTATAAATATAAAAGCAAAAGATATTCCTAATGTCTCTAAAAATGAAGAAGTTAAAGCAAATGCATTTAGTAAAATTAATTTCTTAAAATATAAAAGATTATGTGCAGCTTTATCAATAGTTATAATTTTAACAGGATGTGCATTCTTTGCAACAAAAGGATTTAATCTAAGTATTGATTATAAAGCTGGAAGTAGTATTACAGTAGTAACTGATACTAAGTTAACAGAAAAACAAATTAAGAATGATTTAAAAGAATTAGAATTAACTTCAAATAATATAAATGTTACATCTGAAGAGACATCTATTAGATTAGATAAAGCATTAGATGGAGAAAAAGTAAAAGAAGTTAATAAGTATTTTGAAGATAAATATGATGCTAAAGTTAATATTGGAGTTGTATCTAATTTAGTTCAAAGAGAATTAGTTAAAAATGCAATTTTATCAGTATTAGTAGCATTAATTGGAATTATTATTTACATTTCAATTAGATTTAAATTAAGTTATGCAATAGGTGGAGTAGTTGCATTATTACATGATGTATTAATTATGTTTGCCGTATTTGCAATATCAAGATTTGAAGTAAGTTCTATGTTTATAGCAGCAGTACTTGCAATAATTGGATATTCTATAAACGATACAATAGTTTCTTTTGATAGAATTAGAGAGAACATAGATAAAGAAGATTGGAAAAAAATGACTAAAGAAAAATTAGAAGAAATATGTAATAGAAGTATTCAAGAAACATTTACAAGAACAATTTATACAACAGTAACAACACTTCTACCAGTAATAATTCTAATGGTTTTAGGATCAAGCGGTATATTTACATTTAATGTAGCTATGTTAATTGGTTTAATATCTGGTACATATTCATCTATATTTATTGCAACAACATTATTCTTGCTAATTGAAAAGAGAAATATAGGTAAAAAGATTAAACCTAAGAAAATATATACTGATGAATTTGAGGAGAAGAAAATAAAAGGAATAAACTGTTAATTGAGGGGAGATGAGTTCTTTGTCAAAAGATTTAGATAAAATTACAATTGAAGATATTCTTTCTAAAGTACGCACATATATCGATGATGAAGAACAAATTAAAGTAATTGAGAAAGCATATCAATTTGCTAAAGATAAACATAATGGACAATATAGAAAGAGTGGAGAAGACTACATTTCTCATCCAATGAATGTAGCCTTAATTCTTACTACTATTTATGCCGACTATGAGACTATTTCTGCAGGATTATTACATGATGTTTTAGAAGATTGTGATTGTACTCCTGAAGAGATGGAAGAAGCATTTGGAAAGACAATTACTAAATTAGTAAAAGGAGTAACTAAATTAAGTAAGATTCATTTTTCAACAGAGAATGAATACTTAATAGATTACTACAAGAAGATCATTGTAGGTATGAGTGAAGACGTACGAGTAATTATTATTAAATTAGCAGATAGACTTCACAATATGCGTACTTTATGGGCAATACCAGAAGATAGACAAAAAGTAAAAGCAAGAGAAGCATTAGAAATACTTGCTCCTATTGCTCACCATTTAGGAATTCATAAAATTAAAAGTGAATTAGAAGACTTATCTTTAAGATATTTAAAACCATCTGTTTTCTATGATATTGCAGAAAAATTAAATAAAACAAAAATTGAAAGAGATAAGATTGTATATGATATGCAAACAGAAATAACTGATTTGTTAAATGAACATCATATACCACATGAAATAAAAGGAAGAGCTAAGAGTATTTATAGTATTTTTAATAAACTAGATAGAGGTAAAAAGTTTAGTGATATCTATGACCTATTAGCATTAAGAATATTAGTTAATACAGAACAAGAATGTTATTTAGCTTTAGGATTAATCCATTCTAAATTTAGACCTCTTCCAAAAAGATTTAAAGACTATGTTGCTATGCCAAAACCAAATATGTATCAATCACTACATACAACAGTATTTGGAATAGAAGGATACTTATTTGAAATCCAAATTCGTACATATGAAATGGATGAAGTTGCAGAAAACGGTATCGCAGCACACTGGTCATATAAAGAAAATAAAGGTAGTGGATCAAATGCTAACCTTACAAGTACTACAGAACAAAAACTACAATTCTTTAAATCAATAATCGATTTAAGTCACGATAAAATGAGTAGTGAAGACTTCGTTAATAGTGTTAAAGATGAAGTGTTAAATAATAATATCTATGTATTCACTCCAAAAGGAGATGTAATAGAATTACCAAGAGGAGCAACTCCACTTGATTTTGCATATAGAATACATACAAAAGTAGGAGAAACTACTGTAGGAGCAATAGTAAATAATAATATTGTTCCATTAAACTATGAACTACAAGATAATGATATTATTAAAATAAATACTAATAAGAGTTCTACACCATCTAAAGAATGGCTTAATATGGTTAAATGTAGTACTACTAAAAATAAAATAAAAGCATATTTTACTAAGAATGAAAGAGAACTAAATATTGAAAGAGGAAAATATGCATTAGAAAAAGATCTAAGAAAAAGAAAAATTGTTTATTCAGATTTCTTTACTGATGAAAATATATCTAAAATATGTGAAGCATTAAAAGTAGATGACTTAGAAGAAATATATTTAACTATTGGTAATGGAAAAGCTACATCTAATGGAGTAATAAATATAATTGAAAAAATAGAAGAACAACCAGCACCAAAAATAGTTAAGATGACATCTAAGAGTACCGATGCAGATATTATAGTAAGTGGTATAGATAAAGTTAAAGTAAATCTTGCTAACTGCTGTAATCCAGTATTTGGAGATGAAATAGTTGGATATATTACTAAAGGAAATGGTATTTCTGTACATAGAATAAATTGTCATAATCTAGAAATGCTTGAAGATAGAACAGTTGATGTATTATGGAATAATAATACTAATAAGAGATATCTATCAAGTATATTAGTATATACTAACGATAGTGAAAATCATATGTTAGATATTGTTCAATCTGTATCAATGTCTAATGTAAGTGTAGACGGAATTAGAATAATAAATAAAGGTGACAAATCAATGTATGAAGTAAATTGTTATGTAACAAGTCTAGAACAATTAAATAAATTATTATTAAATCTAGAAAAACATTCATATATTGAAAAAGTTGAGAGGGCGATGCGATGAGAGTATTAGTACAAAGAAGTGGAAAATCCTCAGTAACAATAGATAATAAAATAAATGGTAAAATAGATTCAGGATTAGTTCTTTTAGTAGGATTTACGGAAGGAGATAATCATGAAAATATAGAGTATTTAGCAAAAAAAGTAGTAAACTTAAGAATATTTCCAGATGAAAATGATGTTATGAATAAAAGCATATTAGATTATGGTGGAGATATCTTATCAATTTCACAATTTACTTTATATGCAGATACTAAAAAAGGTAATAGACCAAGTTATATTCAAGCTCTAGGTGGAGAAAAAGCCACTAAGTTATATGATGAATTTAATGAAGAATTAAGAAAGTACGTAAAAGTTGAAACTGGAATCTTTGGAGCAGACATGATAGTAAATATAGAAAATATCGGACCAACTACAATATTGTTAGAGAGATGATAATATGTTTAATAATAAGATTAATTATGGAATAGTTAATTTAGCTGCACTAATGCTACTACTATATATAGGAGTATCAAATGTAGGATTATGGATGGGAATTCTAGGTAAATGTATCTCAGTTCTAGGACCATTTATAGTAGCATTTGTATTTGCTTATGCATTTACTCCTCTAGTTAGATGGCTAGATAGAAAAGGATTAAGTAAATCACTTGCAATTACTGTAGTAGTAATCGCTCTAGTAGTAATTTTAGGTGGAATTATAGCTTTAACATTACCACTATTATATGATCAATTAAAATTACTAGCTAAAACTGTAGTAGAAGTAATGCAAAACTTTGATACAAAATTTAATATTAATTTAGGAACATATGAAATAAAAATAACTGACTACCTAAATGATATATTAAAAAGTGTAGGTGCAGTGGCAAGTTCATCTACTATGGATATTATTAATAAATCTTTAGGATTTATTGGTAAAGTAGTAGTAGGATTTGTAGGATTTGTATATTTCTTAATCTATATGGAAAATATTAGAAGTACATTAAGAGATTTATTAAAAGCAAGTAATAAGAAAATGTTTAACTATATTAAATTAATGGATACTGAAATAACTAATTATTTAAAAGGATTAGAAATATTTATGGCAATTCAATTATTTGAATATAGTCTATTATTCCTTCTAGTTGGACATCCAAACTGGTTAATCTTAGGAATACTTGCATGTATTACTACTATAATTCCATATTTTGGAGGATTAATTACTAATATTATTGCTATTATATTAGCAAGTGTTATATCACCAAAACTATTTATATTAACAATAATAATATGTTTAATATTCCCACAATTAGATGGATATATAATATCTCCAAGAGTATATGGTCATACTAATAAAGTTAATCCATTAATTACAATTATGGCTGTATCAATAGGAGGAACTTTAGCAGGACCTGTAGGAATCATAGTAGCATTACCTTGTTACTTACTTTTAAGAACAACATATAATTTCTTTAAAAAAGATCTTAAAAAAGGAATGGTAAAAGTAAAAGAAACTATTTAGTTTCTTTTTATTATGTTATAATAACTAACTAAAAGGAGAAACAATATGATAGTTACTAGAAGTTCAAAAATTTTAAAAAGACAATTATTACAAGCAAGCAAAGATTTAAAAAGAATATCAAATAAAGAAGCAAAATTTGCCTTAGCAAACTACATAAGTAATATATATATGGCTTCTAATGATTTGAATCCACCAATTAGATTAAGTAGTAAAACTGCCTTTTCAACTCCAAGAGAATATAATAAGTTTATTAAGAAAGTTAATATATTAAGCGATCAAATGTTAAATGATTTTGTACTTAATAAAGACTTTCATGGAAGTTATATTGGAGATATAATGTCTGAAAAAGAAGGAATGGGAAATGATTATGTAGAAAAAGATGTTGAACCAAAAGTATATTCTCCAAAAGAATTTAGTGAAATATTATTTGATTTTTTAAAAAGTATTGGTCAAGAAAAATTATTTGATAAGATGATAGAAAATGGAGTTATTTATTCACAAAAGTCAAGTGATAATGGAAATAAGGGATCAATACTATATAATCCAATAAATGGAAAGACAGATATATTTATAAGAAATTTTAAATATACATTACCTAATATGGATGTTTTAGTACACGAGCTTGGTCATTCATTAGACTATCAAATATTAGGAAACGATCCAGAAAAGTTTAATTATTATTTTTATGTTTCATTTATGGATGAAGTAATGTCAAACTTATTCGAAAAGCTATTTATAGATTATGCAATTAGAAATAATCTAGAATATGAGGTAGTTCAAAATATGTTATATAATTATGATATAGACTACTATTATGAACAGTTCAATGCATTTTTATTAGCGACATTATCAGATGAAGATTTATATTCGGATAAGTTCTTAAATTTAGATGAAAAGGGATTTTATGAATTACTTAGTGACTACTTTGAATCATTAGAAGAAGTAGAAGAACATTTAGCACTATGTGGAGATATTGATTTAAGTGAAACATATAGTTATTCATATGGAAATATAATTTCAACATTTCTTGCAGATGAAATTAAAAGGAATGGATGCAGTAATCTAGTACTTTCTGATTTCTTAAGAAATAGATATGGAAAATTTGATAGAGAACTATTTGAAAGAAATGATTGGACTCCAGAGAATTTTGGAAAAATATATAGAAAAGAACTTGAAATATTATCAAAATAGAATTATAATACAAATATCTTGGGGAAAGAGTAGTTAAATGATTACTTTTAGAGAGAATCTGTTTGGTGCAAAGATTCAGTATAGTTTAATGAAGACATCTCTATAAAAAAGAACGGGTAGCTCCGTTATAAGTGTATTAAGAAATAAATAAGGTGGCACCGCGAGAAATCGCCCTTTGGGATGCCATCTTTTTGTTTATAAAGGAGAGGATAAAATGATACAAAGACAAAAAGGCTGTAATGACATTTATGGAAGAGAAGCAAAAGTTTGGAAGTATATTGATACAGTTATTGATGCAATGATGGAAAAATATAACTATAACTATATCCGTACACCAATTTTTGAGGCAACTGAATTATTCCATCGTGGAGTAGGAGAAACAACTGATATTGTCACTAAAGAAAGCTATGACTTTGAAGATAAGGGTGGAAGAAAAATAACATTAAGACCAGAAGGAACTGCTGGAGTAGTAAGATGCTTCATTGAAAATAAAATGTTTGGAGATCCTAACCAACCAGTAAAAGTTTACTATAATGGAACAATGTATAGATATGAAAGGCCCCAATCAGGAAGAGATAGAGAATTAACTCAATTTGGTATGGAAATTCTAGGTAGTAATGATCCACTAAGTGATGCAGAAATTATTTCAGCTGCAGTAAATATCTATAAAATGTTAGGATTAAAAGAAATCAAAGTAAATATTAACTCCTTAGGAGATACTGAAAGTAGAGATAACTATAGAAAAGCCTTAGTAGATTATTTTAAACCTCATATTAATGAACTATGTGAAGATTGCCAAGAAAGATTAGATAAGAATCCATTAAGAATACTAGATTGTAAAGTGGACGCAGAAAATGAAATCTTAAAAAAAGCTCCTAAGACATTAGATTATTTAAATGAAGAGAGTAGAGATAGATTTGAAAAAGTACAAGAATATCTAGAAATAATGCAAATAGATTATACAATCAATCCAAATATTGTTAGAGGATTAGATTACTATAACCACACAGTATTTGAAATAGAAGCTAAAGTAGAAGGATTTGGTTCTAACAATGTTTTAGGTGGAGGAGGACGTTATAATGGATTAGTTAATCAATTAGATGGTCCAGAAACACCATGTGTAGGTTTCGCAAGTGGAATAGGAAGACTTGTTAAAGCATTAGAACTTGAAAAAGTAGAGGTACCAATTGTAGATAGTGTAGACTTATTCTTAATGTATGTAAATGAAGATGAAAAGAAATATGCTGCATACTTAACACAAGAATTACGTTTAGCGGGATTTATAGTTGATACAGAATATACAGGTAGAGCACTTAAAGGACAATTTAAACAAGCTGATAGATTAAACGCTAAATTTACATGTGTATTAAATAGTGAAGATTTAGATAATAATGAAGTAAAAATAAAAAATAATAAAACAAGAGAAGAAGAGATTATTAGTCTAGATGCCTTAATTTATTACTTAGATGAAAAATTAAATTCAGGAGAAGACTTTGAAGAAGATGATTGTGACTGTGAAGACCATGAATGTAAATGCGGACACAATCATGAACACTGTGGATGTGGACATCATCATGAAGAGGAGGTATAAAAATGACAATAAAAGAGTTAAGTCGACATTATAACGAAGAAGTAACAGTAAGTGGTTTTGTTGATGAAATAAGAAACTTAAAATGGGTACAATTCGTTGTGTTAAGAGATCAAACAGGAAAAGTTCAAATAACAATAGAAAAAAGTGAAGAAAAGAATAAAGAATTAGTAGAAATTATTGATAATTTACCAGTGGAATCAACAATAAAAGTAACGGGTAAAATAATGGAATCTCCAAAAGTTAAATTAAATGGTATGGAACTAATTCCAGAAACTATCGAAGTAACAAGTACAAATCATGGAGAATTACCATTCAATTATAAAGATATTACTACAGTAAACTTAGATACAAGATTAGATTATAGATATATAGACTTAAGAAGTGAGAAAAATGTATTAATGTTCCAAATTCAAAGTACAATGGTAAGATACATGAGAGAATATCTATATGAAAATGGATTTACTGAAATACATTCACCTAAACTTTTAGGCGCAGCTTCAGAATCAGGATCAGAAGTATTTGAAGTTAAATATTTTGATAGAAAAGCATATCTTGCACAAAGTCCACAATTTTATAAACAAATGGCTTTAGCTGCAGGATTTGGAAAAGTATTTGAAGTTGCTCCATGTTTTAGAGCAGAAAACTCAAATACATCTAGACATGCAACAGAGTTTACTTCTTTCGATGTAGAATTTGCATACATTAATGATTTTAATGATGTAATGGACTTAGAAGCTGAAATGTTAGCATATGCATTAGAAAAGACTAATGAATTGTATGGAGATAAAGTAAAAGAAGTATTCGAACAAGAAATTATTGTTCCAAAAACTCCATTCCCTAAAATGAGATTAGCAGATATCTATAAAGAATTAGAAGAAAGATATGATTATAAAGTAGATGATAGCGAGAAAAATGATCTTACTACAGAAGCTGAAAGATTATGTTATAAACTTGCTATGGAAAAATTCAATTCAGAATTCTTATTTGTAATTGATTTCCCAGCTGAAAAGAGAGCATTCTATCATATGAGAGATGAAAATGGAATTCTTCAAGGATATGATTTAATTTGGAGAGGTACTGAAATCACAACAGGAGCTCAAAGGGAGCATAGATATGAAGAAATAGTTAAAAATGCTAAAGAAAAAGGCTTAGGAGAAGATGTAAAATTTTATCTAGACTTCTTTAAACATGGATGTCCTCCACATGGTGGATTCGCAATAGGAGTAGATAGATTAACTATGCTTTTACTAGGAATCCCTTCAGTAAAAGAAACAGAGTTCTTATTTAGAGGCCCTAATAGACTTGCACCATAAAAATTGCTTCGGCAATTTTTTCTTTTATTTAAGAAATTAATTTGATATACTATTTTTGTAAGGTGATAATATGAGTAAAAAAAGTAAGAAAAAAATTTCTAAAAGAGAAATAAGTGAAAAGAAAGCTACAACAGTAATAGTAGTTGCCTTCTTAATAATAGTATTTTTAGGTGGCTACGTAGCATTTAGATTTAGAGACAATTATAAGAGTTCATTACAAACTAATGTTAATAACCAAACATTTACATATTCAAGTGAATTGGTAACACTAACAGAATCAAATATTATGAATAAAGAAAAAGGATTAAAAAGTGATATACGTACAATTAGAATATTTAATAATACAAGAGATGATACTGAATATAGAGTAATATTAGAAAATGATGATATTAGTTGTACTTGTACAGAAAAAATCCCAACTAATTATATTAGATACTCATTAGATGGTAAAACAGTAAAGACTATTACTGAAGATAATCAAACTATATATAAAGGTAAAATTAAGAGTTTATCTAGTAAAAATATAGAAATACGATTATGGGTTGATGAATCATTTAGTGGTTCTCAAGAACATTATCATGGAAGATTTATAGTAGAAAGGATAGAAGGCTAAGCCTTCTTTTTTTGTAAAAAAATGTAAAAGATTTGTGATACTAGATAATGTATGATATAATTAAATTGTCAGATAGATACGAACAGGCTCTATATAAAACCGACTAATTTAACGATACGGGAGTCTCGATCAGTTATCGGTGTTGAATACTTATTAAGTTAAGGATCCTAATGATAACGTACGGACACCCACCTGTACATATACAGGTTTTAATCGTTGCCGATGACGGTCTATCTGACTTTTTTTGTTGATTTAAAAGGGAATTCATGATACAATACCCAGTACAAAGAGGTGAGAGTAATGTTAGTTTTTCCTATCGTTAACAAAGGTAGAGTAATGAACGTAGAGATAAGACTTAAAAAAGCATCAAAGATAAGAAAAAGCGTTTGTTACGAAGATGCTAAACCATCAGAAATCATAGTTAATAGAGAAAAATTTTCAGAATCAAGTTTTAAGAATTCTAGAGATATAAATGCACCTATAGATTTTATTAGAAGTAAATCACTTTTATATCCAAGAAGATTCTTAGTAACAACAAAAGAAGAAAATTCATCAAATGCCTATGATGTTTATGAAGTGCCTCAACCTCCAAAAAGTGTAAATAGAAATTTAGATAAATTATATAGTAAAGCAATTACAGATATGAGAAAAGAAGTACCTGGAAGTCCTAAAAGAGGAAGATATGTATCATTTGAAGAGTTAGGTATGGAAGAACAATTAAGTGATGAGAAAATCGCAAGATTACAAAGAATAGTAAAAGATTATCCAGAAAGAGAATGGCCAAGACTATTTAGTGAAGCTGGAATAATGGAATTAACAGATGTAATACAATTCTTAAATAACTTTGAATGTACAGTTATATCGGATACATCAATTGCTGAAGAAAGCCTACAAGATACATTAAAAGCAATGAGTGCTATAAATACTAGAGATTATAGAAATCTAAAAAAATATTATAGAAATGCTAAATTAAATACAGGTTTATATACAAAGATGTCTTATGTAAATAAATTAGTTAATGGAAAACCACTAACATTAATTCAAACAAAAGAAAAACCAAAGCAATTAATAAAGCAAAGAGATACAGTTGAACAAAGAAAAGATGCATAAGTTTAGTAGACTTGAAAAAATTATTGGTAATGACAATATAAATTTATTAAATGATAAATGTGTATTAATTTTAGGTGTAGGTGGAGTAGGAGGCTATGTTGCTGAATCTCTTGCTAGAAGTAATATTGGTACACTTATCTTAGTAGATTATGATATAGTTGATCTAACTAATATAAATAGACAAATAATTGCTTTAGAATCTACTATAGGTAAGAAAAAAGTAGATGTTCTAGAAGAAAGAATTAAAGATATAAATAGTGGTTGTAAAATAATAAAAATTGATAAATTTATAGATTCAAATAATTTAGAAGAATTATTTAACTATAAAATAGATTATTTAGTAGATGCTTGTGATACAGTAACTACTAAAAAGGAAATAATAAGAAAATGTTTAGATAAAAATATAAACTTTATTTCAAGTATGGGTACAGGTAATAAATTAGACCCATCTAAATTAGAAATAATAGATATTAGAAAAACAGTTAATGATCCACTTGCTAGAATAATACGTAAATTTATTAAAGATGAAAAGATAAATAGAAAAGTAATGGTCTTATCATCTAAAGAATTACCTGTAAAAACAGGAGATAGAACTCCAGGAAGTAGTGCATTTGTTCCCGCAAGTGCTGGATTACTAATAGGTAGTTATATTGTTAGAGAGTTTTTAAAGAAATAGTTTTATACTATTTTTTTTATGTAGAGGGTTGATATAAGTGAAAGATATTAAAAATACTTTTCTTACAAAGACAATTCCAGACTTTTTAAGCTGGGAATATGATATGCCTTATATTAAATTTGTATTTGATAAAGATACTTTAAAATCATTTAATAATTCATTGATTAAAGAGGATCTTTCTTACTATAAAGGCTTAAAGTCTATAGAATATTTATGTGATATTCATAAACAATGGTTATCTGGAGAAGATGAAATATATATTATTGTACATGACTCAAATAGATTCTTTAGTTTATTAGAAAAACTTATTCAAACATATCCTAAGAAAAAAGATAATCACAAATTATTAGATTCAGATAACTTTATTCGTAGTATTTGGTTACGTATGGGCCCATCTGATATAGATCTGTCTCTTATACACATCTGACGCTGCCGACGATCTTACGCGTGT
>CALYOH010000009.1 GCA_945228905.1 uncultured Caryophanales bacterium | reverse complement strand
CTGGTACTGTAACAGTTACTTTAAGTGGAGATGTTACTTCTGCTGCTGATGGTAATTTCGTTACTGCTAGTGGATCTAGATCTGTTAATGTAGTTGCTAGACCATCTCAACCAGTTAATCCTGGAGGAGGAGGCGGTGGTGGTTATACTCCAACAACTCAACCTCAACAACCGCAACAACAAGATAATAGTAATAAATCAAGTAATACTAATTTAAAGAGTCTTAATGTTAAAGGTTATACTTTAAAGAAAGAGTCTGATGGTACTTATAGTTTAACAGTTAATAAGAATACTTCTTCTATTATAGTAGAAGCTGTTGCTGAAGATAGTAAAACTTCTATTACTAATAATGGAGAGAATAAACTTAATATTGGTAAAAATACTATTGAAATTACATTGACTGCTGAGAATGGAGCAACTAAAAAATATTATATTGTTGTTACTAGAAATGATAAAGATACTATTACTGATTTAGAGTCATTATTAAAAAGAGATAATAAAGAATTAACTATTGATATTAAACAGGGAGATATTCTTTCTAGTGGTAATTTAAATGGATTAAAGAAAACTAATAAGAATTTAGTATTACAATACTTAGTTGATAAACAACTAATATATGGATGGACTATTAAAGGTAATGGTTTATCTAATTTTAATGATTTTGATACTACTGTAACTATTAATAGAAATATTCCTTACTATATAGATCAAATTACTGATAATGCTGATGGATTATATTTTAATGTATCTAAGAGTAATAATTATGCTAATGGATTATTATTAAAATTATTTGTTGGAGATTTATATAAAGATAAGACTTTATTAAATGTATATTTATTTGATTCTAATAAGTTAGAGTTTTATGCTACTAAAGTTGATGTAAAAGATGGTTATATTGAATTTCCTATTAATAAGGGAGTAGAATTTATTGTAACTGATAAGACTATTGATACTAGTGTTGTAGTTACTGGTAGTAATATTGGTGTACAAGAGAATGATTCTTTTGAAGTATACTATTATGTTGCAATTATAGTTATTATAGTTCTATTATCTATTGTTATTGCTAAAATTAAAGGCAATCTTGATAAGAAAAAGAAACAAGATATGTTAGATAAGACTATTATTTAAAATAAAAGCACTCTAGTTTGAGTGCTTTTTTATATTTTCTAATTTTTCATATATATTTTTTATATTTTTTTCATATCCTATATCTTTAGGAGAATAATACTTCTTATTCTTTATTTTATCTGGTAGATATTGTTGTACTACATAAGCTCCTGGATAATCATGAGGATATTTATAAGTAGTAGAGTCTGTTTTTATATGATTTGGTATTGTTCCTACATTACCGTTTTCTATATCTTCTAATGCTTTATCAAAAGCAATATGAGCTGTATTACTTTTAGGAGATAGAGCCATTTCCGTTATTATAGTTCCTATAGGTATTCTTGCTTCTGGTAGACCAACCCTTTCTGCTGCATTTATTGCGGCATCTAATCTTGGACCAATTGCTGGATTAGCTAAACCTATATCTTCATATGCTATTACTGATAATCTTCTAAATAATGAGTCTAGATCTCCTTCTATTACTAATCTTGCTGCATAATGAAGTGCTGCATCTACATCACTACCTCTAATAGATTTTTGTAATCCACTTAAAACATCATAATGACCATCACCATTTTTATCTGAGAAGAATACAGGTTTATTATTTATACTTTTTATTCTATCTTGATCTATTTTTTTATTATCTGATGAATAGTAACTTATTTCTAATAGATTATAAGCAAATCTTAGGTCATTTCCTGAGAGTTTTGCTATTAACTCTATACTTTTGTTATCTATATCGATTCCTTCTAAATAAGGGCTTTTAATGGCCTTTTTAAGGCCTTTAATAATATCGTCAGTTTCTATTTCTTTTAATTCAAATAATTGACATCTACTTCTAATAGCAGGATTAATAGAATGATATGGATTAGATGTAGTCATACCAATTAATGTAATTAATCCTGACTCTAATTGTGGTAATAAAATATCTTGTTTATCTTTATTTAATCTATGTATTTCATCCATTATTAATACTATACCATCATACATTTTAGCTTCTTCTATAACTATATCTAAATCTTTTTTGGTATTAATAGTAGCATTTAAAAATCTATATCTTACTCCTAAGTCATTTACTAATGCATTCGCAATAGATGTTTTACCAATTCCTGGTTTACCATATAATATCATTGAAAATATTTTTTTATTCTTTACTAAGTTTGTTAATACTTTACCTTTCCCTATTAGATGTTCTTGTCCTAACACATCTTTTAATGATTTAGGTGCTAATTTTATTGCTAAAGGTTTTTCCATATATATCACCAATACTATTTTATCATATTTATATCTATAAATATTATTATTATGATATAATATTTTAAGGTGAGAGTATGAAAAAGAGAAAGAAATCTAATAATAATCTAATACTTATACTTAGTTTAATTCTTATATTAGTAATTATATTAATTGTTATATTTACTTTTATCCTTGGAAAGACTGATGAGACTTATAAGACTGAGTATTTAAATAATATTAATTATATATTAGATAATGATATTTATTATAAGAATCTTACTAATAATACAATGGATGATTATTATAATTCTTCTAATAAGAATATTGAATCTTCTTTTTTAGAATATATATATGAATTAAATACTAATACTTTTTATGAAACTAAACTAAATTATTCTAATAATATATATACATCTTTAATATATAGTTATTTCTTAAATAGTCCATTTATAAATTCTACATATGAAATTAAGACTGGTAATTCTTCTATTATAATAAATGGTATTTATAGTGAACAAAATAATAGTATTTCTTGTAATATTGAAAATATTAGTAATTATCATTCTAATATAAATAAAGACGTTTATTGTAAGACTATTAGTGATAATATTAATGATTTTATTACTGAAAGAAATAATTTTATTAATGATAGTAGATTTATTAGTATATTACAAAATGAATATATTGATGTAGTTATTGGAGAGGAGTAAGGTTTTTGACTTTACTCTTTTTTTATGATATAATTAGACTACTTTTTGGAGGAGATGTTATGAATAATTTATATTTATTACGAAGATATAGAGTTAATCATACACTTGTAGTACGGTAGAGATATCAGATACAAGTGGTTTTATGTTGCTTGTATCTTGTAATAAATATTAAAATTATTGTTTTATATATTAGATCTAGATGCAAGCATCTAGATTTTTTTATTGAAGGAGTAAATATGAAGAATAAAATAATTAATCTAACAAAAGACTTAATGAGTTTTAAAACTTATAAAGAATATAAAGATGAATTTGATAAGTTATTTAATTATATAAAGAGTAAATATAGTAATCTAATTATTATTGAAAAGATAATTAATGATAATAAATGTTTAATATTAAGTAATTATAATACTAAAAAGTTTGATGTAGTATTTTGCTGTCATATAGATGTAGTTTATAGTAATGATTTTTTAATAAAAGAAGATAAAAGTAATATCTATGGTAGAGGTAGTATTGATATGAAAGGCGGAGTTGCTTGTTCATTAGAAGCTCTTAATAATTATAAAGGTAATAAGAAAATAGGAGTTATTCTTACTAGTGATGAAGAAATAGATGGATTTTGCTGTAAAAAGATATTAGAAGAATATAATAGTAGTCTTGCTATTATACCTGATGGAGGAAAAGACTTTAATTTAATTAAAGAAGAAAAAGGACTACTACAATTAGAACTTGAATTAAATACTAAAAGTAGTCATTCTAGTCAACCTTGGAATGGTATTAATGCTATAGATGAATTATATAAAGTATATTTAGAACTTATTAATATATATCCATTACCAATTAATAGTAAAGATTATAAAACTAGTATTAATTTAGGTAAAATTACAGGTGGTAATAGTTTTAATAGTGTACCGGACTATTGTTTAATGGACTTAGATATTAGATATACTAGTGATACTAATAAGAATGAGATTATTAATCATATTAAGAATATTAATAATAATGTTAAGATTAATATAATATTAGAAAGTAATATATTTAAATGTGATATTAATAATAAAATGATAAGTAAATATATTGATATTTGTAGTATCATTTTAAATAAAAATATAGATATTATTGGGTGTGAATCTAGTAGTGATGCAGTATATTTTAGTAATAAGAATATTCCAACTATTATTATGAATCCTATAGGTGATTTTCCTCATAGTGATAAAGAATATGTTAATAAGAATAGTTTATTTAATCTATATAAAATATATAATAAATTCTTGGAGAGTTTAGATGACTAATTTAGGATATATAGAAAGTATTAAAAGTTATGAGTTAAATAAATTAAAATATAGATTAATTAAAGAATATAAAGGTAAATTAAGAATATGGGAGAAATTAGATAATGGTTGTTTTATTGGTACTATTGGATATAGTAAAGAAAATATTTATATATTATTAGATTTACTTCAAAGTTTTAGTGATCAATATGGAGAAGTAATTGATTATGCTGCTGCGATGGAAGAATTAAAATTATATGAAGACAGGGGTAAATTATTTATATATTTTAATCAAGATATGAAACCTATTAGTATGAATGGTGTTATATATAATGAAGATAATATATCAGTAGACTTTATTAAAAGTGATGGTTCTAAACCTTCTAACTTATATTTTTATGGACTTAGTACATTAAAAGAATATAGGGGTTTAGGTGCTTGTAATAAGTTAGTTGATTTTGCTATTAAGTTTGCTTATTATAATGATTTTGATTTAGTATATGCTAGAACTGATCTAATTAATTCTAATTCTGAAGGTATAATGAAAAGAAATGGTATGGATATATGTACTTTTAATGATAGTATTATTGCTGAATGGGTTGATGTTACTGAAAATCAAGGAGATTATAGATTACATTTATGGAGACCTTTAAAAAGAAATATTATGTGTTTCCCTAAGAAAGATGCTATATTTACTAATATGAATAGAGAAATAACTAATAATAAGACAATAAAAAAGACTGTTACTTAGTCTTTTTTATTTATTTTTAATTTAATATTTGATAAAATAATTATAAATAATAAGTCCTTAAATATTATTAGTAAATGGAGTTGTTGTTTATGATTAGTTTGAATGATGCGATAGAAGATTTTTTAAATTATTGTATATTTGAAAAGGGATTATCTGATAGAACTAAGGAATCTTATAGAAATGATTTATTAGTATATAAAGATTTTCTTAAAGATAAAGGTATAGATGATGTATCTAAAATTAAGAGTGATCATATAAAAGCATTCTTAAAAGAAAGAAATAATGAAGAGACTACTACTATTGCTCATAACTTAACTGTTATTAAGAATTTTCATACTTATTTGTTAAAAGAAAAGTTGGTTAAAGATAATGTATCTGAATTTATAGAGAGACCTAAACTTAGGAAAGCATTACCTAAAACTTTAAGTATTGAAGATATTGATAAACTCCTTGATATTGAATTAAACACGCCGTTTGACTATCGTAATAAAGCTATGTTAGAATTGATGTATGGCTGTGGCCTTAGAGTTAGTGAATTAGTTAATTTAGAAATTAATGATATCGATATTTATAATTCATTAATTAGAATAATGGGTAAAGGTAGTAAAGAAAGAGATATTCCTATAGGAGAATATTCTATATATTATTTAAATAAGTATTTAGAAGTAAGAGGATCATTACTAAAGAATAAACCATGTAATAAGTTATTCTTAAATAATCATGGTAATGGTATGACTAGACAAGGATTTTTTAAGAATTTAAAACAATTATTAAAAGAAAAAGGCCTTAATCCTGATGTATCTCCTCATACTTTAAGACATAGTTTTGCGACTCATTTAATTAATAGGGGAGCAGATCTTAGAAGTATTCAAGAAATGCTTGGACATTCTGATATTTCTACTACTAAAATATATACTAGAATTAGTGATGAGAAAATTATAGAAGAATATAATGAATATCATCTTAGAAGTAAAAAGTAAGGAAGTGTACTTATGAAATTTAAAAGAATTTTCTTAATGATATTAGATTCATTAGGAGTAGGGGAGACAACTGATGCGATTAATTATGATTCTAATGGTTCTAATACATTAGGTCATATAATGGAAAATTATGATTTATTTATACCAAATCTTAAGAAGATAGGGTTTTTAGATACATTAAATTTAAGTGATAATTCAAATACAGATGCTTATTATACGATTGCTAAACCTATAAATGCTGGTAAAGACTCTTTAAATGGTCATTATGAGATAGTTGGAATAAAGAGTGATATTCCATTTAAATCATTTAATCAGGGTTTTACGTACGATTTATTATCTAAAATAGAGGAGATTACTGGTAGAAATATAATTGGTAATGTATGTTGTCAAGATGATAGTATTTTACAACAGTTAGGAGAAAGACAATTTAATTATGGATCATTAATAGTTTATACTTCTGCTGATTCAGATTTACAAATTGCTGCTCATGAAGATTGTATTCCTATTAATACTTTATATGAATATTGTGAAAAGATAAGAGCACTTACATTAAATGATGATTGTAGAATTGCTAGAATAATAGCAAGACCATTCAATGGTACTCCTGGTAAGTATAAATTTATTAATTCTGCAAGACGTGATTATGCTATTAAACCACCTAAAAGATCTATATTAGATGATTTAAATGAAAAAGAATATAGTGTTATAGGTATTGGTAAAGTTAATGATATATTTGATGGACAAGGTATTAATAAGATGATTAAAGCTTCTAATAATACTGAAGCTATTAATAAATTAACTGATATTATTGATAAGAAATTTACTGGTCTTTGTATGGTAAATTTATGTGATTTTGATAGTTTATATGGTCATATGAGAGATGTAGAAGGATATGCTAGAGCAATAGAGGAATTAGATGTAGATATTCCTATAATATTAAATAAGTTAGAATTAGATGATTTATTAATTATTACTGCAGATCATGGTAATGATCCTACATATAAAGGAAATGGTCATACAAGAGAAAATGTTCCAATAATTATATATAGTAGAAACTTTAAGAATCCTAAGAGATTAAAACCGTTTGATACTTTTGCTGATATTGGTGCAATTATAGCTGATAACTTTGATATAAATAAACCAGAAATTGGTGAAAGTATATTAGATAAATTAGATTAAAGGACATATCTTATGATATGTTTTTTTATGCAATAAAAAAGCAAGAATTATATTTCTTGCTTCATTACATTATTAATATGCTTTATTACTAGCAAAGTGAGTAATAACACCGATTGTTCCTCCTAGTAATCCAGAACCAATTACTATTAATAATAAGTTTAATGGTGATGCTGTATCAGGTACAGGTACAACTTGTGCTTCACATTGAGCTTTGTAATCTTCAGCTGTAACTACATCTCCCCATTTACCATAATAATGATTATCATAGATTTCACAAATATGAACACATTCTTTTTCATATTGTTCTTGAGTAACTATAGTTCCATTTATTCCAAAGTATTCATTATTAACAAATTCACATACATGTCTTTCACATGAAGCTGTATATTGTTCATAATTAACTTTATTTCCTTCTTTATCGAAATAAGTATCTCCAATTTTTTCACATACGTGTTTTTCACATTCTATTTGGAATTGTTCGAATGTTACTTGTTCTCCATCTTTACCGAAGTAAACATCTCCAACTTTCTCACAAGTTCTTACTACTGGAGTAGCTGTTACTTTAGTAGAAGCTTTTACAGTTTCTTCTCTCTTAACTAATACTACTAAATCTTGTAGTTTACTGTTTCCAGTTGAATATCTTTCTACATATGATGTTTTACCTTTAGTTGATGCATTAACTGTAATAGTCATTTCTTTTGTAAGACTATCTGCTGGAACTACAACATAGAATCCTTGGTTACTTTTAACTGTATTAACTTGATTTCCGTTTCCATCTATAATCTTAGATCCAGATGGAGCTCCAGTTAATGATACTGAAATATCAGTAGTGTTGTTTGTTGCAACTGCTTTGATTGATGCAGATTTATAACTTTGTCTATCACTAGATTCAGTTAAACTTGCAGATGCTACTTCTAATTCTAGAGTAGGTGCAGTTGTCCAATTACTATTGTTTTTAGCTTCATTAGCTAAAGCATTAGCTCTTTTAACTACTTCCTTTCCAGAATTTTGGCTGTAAATATCTGGCATATAATTACTATCATATTTCCAGATTGCTAGTTGAGTTATTAAATAATCTGTATCACTTGTACCAGCCTTATTTAATAAGTATGCAACTCCGCCACCTTTATTAGAACTTACATAATTAAGTGTTGTACCTTCGCTTGCTCCTGTTCTATGAGGTGTAATACAATAAGCATAGCCCTTATTAGTGTAGAACTTAGCTTCTTTTCTAGTTCCAATTCCAGTATTAATATATGTTTTCTTAGTAATTTTCATTGCATCTTGAGCTGATACATTAACAATACCAATAAAACTCATTAATGTTAGAACTAAAACTAATGAAATGATTTTAAAACATTTTTTCATTTCTATTCCCCCTAACTGTCACATATTATATCACAAAACACTTTATAAATCAATTATATTTTCCTATTTTTCTTTTGTATGTCAATATTATTAATTATTTATAAATAAATTTTTAATTTACTCTATTCTCTATAGCATGATGAAAGTAGGGGAGTATCCCCTATTTTTAATATGTTCATATAATAATATAAGAACTTTTTAATATAAATTATTGTTATGTTTTAATTAAATTTAATTATATATTTATAGATATATGATTATTATATTAATGAGTTTATTTAAATATAAATAGAATTTAATTACATTTAAATATATTACTAAATTATAAATTCATTTTAAGAAATTTAGATGGATAATTATATGACTTAATATTTCTAAATTGATTAGAATTCATCTTGCAATTTTAGGTGGATTATTACCCATCTTTTTATTCCTAAATTGCTTAAAATGCATCCCTCTTTTTAAAGATATCAGAAGAGGGGTAGTATACTAGTATAAGGATATATAATTATAGATAGATAACTATATAATTTATAGATAATGTAAGAATATTAATAATATATAGTAATACAGTTGTAAATGAAAACTAATTTAAATGCATTATATATATAATTATTAGTTAATTATGATATAATTTAATTGTAATTAAATCTATATAATATGTAGGTAATCATTATTAAATAAATACTTAGATATAGAAGTTAACATAATATCAATTATAGGAAGTTAATAGTATAGGTAAATAATAAGAGAAGTATGGTATTATACTCCTCTTATTTTATTACATTTTATTATTATTTAGTACCAAATATTCTATCTCCAGCATCTCCTAAACCTGGAACTATATATTTATTTTCATTTAAATGATTATCAATACATGCAGTAAATATTTTTACATCAGGATATTTTTTTGTAACTGATTTTAATCCTTCTGGAGCAGATATAATACATAGGAACTTAATCTTCTCTACCCCTTTCTCTTTTAATAATTCTATTGCATCTATTGCACTTCCTCCAGTTGCTAACATTGGATCTAATATTATGGCTTCTCTTTTTTTTATATCTTTTGGTACTTTAAAGAAATAATTTACTGGTTTAAATGTTTCTTCATCTCTATACATACCTATATGTCCTATTTTAGCAGTTGGTAATACTTCTATTACTCCATCTACCATTCCAAGACCTGCTCTTAGGATAGGCAAGAATGCATATTGATCTTCATTAACTTTATGAGTTTTCATTTTAGTTATTGGTGTTTCTATCTCTACTTCATCTAATTTAGCATCTTTAATTGCTTCATAACATAGAAACATACTTATTTCTTTTATTAATTCTCTGAACTCTTTAGTAGATGTTTTTTTATCTCTTAATATGGATAATTTATGTTCTATAATGGGATGTTTTAATTCTGTTACATTTTTCATTTCTTATTACCTTTTTTCTTATTAAATTCTTTTTGTATTTCTTTTAATAACTCTTCTTTTAATTCTACTGTAAGTTCTTCTTTTACTTCTTTCTTTAATTTATTTATTTCGCGCTTACTGTCTTCTATTTTTACTGCGACTACTTCTTCTTTTTTATTATTAATAAATTGATTTAATAATATACCAACTATTGATGCTAAAGACATACCTGATACTGTTACTGATAGGTTTCCTGATACTATTGCTACTGCTGCTCCACCTAAACCTAAAACCAACATTGAACTTGCTATTACTATATTATTTGGATTATCAAAGTTTACTTGATTCTTTATTAATACTTTTAATCCGTTTATAGCTATAAAACCATATAATAACAGTGATACGCCTCCTAAAACTGGATCTGGTATAGTTGATACCAAAGCAGTAAATTTGCCTAAGAAGCCAATTATTATAGCAAATACAGCGGCTAATCCTATTACTTTAACTGAAGCTACTTTAGTCATTCCTACAACTGATGTATTTTCTCCATATGTAGTGTTTGCTGGTCCTCCTAAAGTTCCTGCTATAAATGTAGCAAGACCATCTCCTAAAAGTGTTCTATCTAATCCTGGATCTTTTAATAGATTATTTCCAATGATATTACTTAGCGATGTATGATCTCCTATATGTTCACATAATGTTACTAAAGCTACTGGTGCTATAGTTATTAATGCTCTAAAATCTAGATTATAATCTTTTAATGGTATTATAAACTTAGGTAATTCTAAGAATTTAGCATCTAATACTGGTTTAAAATCTATCATTCCTAAGATACATGCAACTATATATCCTGATATTATTCCTACTAAGAATGGTATTATTTTAAAGAATCCTTTTGCTTTAGTCATTACTAAAGCAGTTACTATGAATGATATAAATGCTACTAAAACTACTTTCCAATCTGTAGTTGTAGATGCTAAACCGATTTGATTAATGGCATTTGGAGCAAGTCCTAAACCAATTATCATTATCATTGGTCCTATTACTATTGGTGGTAATAATTTATCTATCCAACTTTTTCCTATTAATTTGATAATAATGGCTACTATTAAATAGATTAACCCTACAGCCATTATTCCAGTACCTACCCCACTCTTTCCTGCTAAAACAAAGGCTGTTGCTATTGGTGTAATAAAGGCAAATGAACTTCCTAAATATACTGGAGATTTACCTTTAGTACAGAAAATATAAATTAGTGTACCTATTCCTGATGTTACTAATGCCACTGGTATAGTTAATACCTCACTACCTGCAGCTGAATTTACAAGTATTGGAACTAGTATTGTTGCTCCAAACATTGCAAATAAGTGTTGAATAGCCAAGACTATACTTTTACCTATAGGAGGCCATTCATTGACTTCATACGTCATTTTCTTTTCTTCCATAAATCCTCTCTTTCTAGATACAAATATATAAAAAAAGAAGAATTATTAAAAATAATAACTCTTCTTAAGAAAAAATAATAGAATTAGAAAATATTATTCCTGTAGGTTTTAAATCAGGTAAATAATTTTTTCTTCTTCTATTATTCATATATTCGCACCTTCTTTTTAAGAATAATATATATATAGAAAAAAATCAAGAAAAATTTTATACTTTTCTTGATTGAATTTCTGCTATTTTTTCAAATACTTCTTTAGCATTATCTTCATTTATCTCTGTATATCCTAACTCTTTTAATGCTTGAATCTTTACTGTATTAAGTTCTTGAGTACGAGATAATTTTTCTTCCTTCTTTTGTTCTATTGATTGAACAAATCTCTTATGAGAATCTCCTAACTTATTCTTAGAAGCTCCTCCATTATTATATAGCGTCATTGCACTAAACATAATACTTTCAAAGATAAATTGCTTATCTTTATTAAAGTTAAATTCCATTGGATCTGTAAATCCAAGTGATTTACACATATATGCTAAAATATATTTTAATTCATCAGTTGTCTCCATAGATTGAAGATATTGATATAGATAAACATATGAATTATAAGTATCTTTAGTTTTATCATTTGCTAATTTTTCTTTTAATAAGTTAATTATATCAGAAAGTAATTCTTGTTCTTTTTTATTAAATCCTTTTAAATCTGCAATTACTTCTTTATTTGAAGAATCTTTTACTCCTTCATTTAATCTATTTTCTACTTCTATTATATATTCTCCAGTTATTTTTAAATCTGCTAATTTATTAATATCTTCTATATTTAATAAACTTAATAGTTTAGCAGATTTTTCTTTTGGCCAATTATTTAAATCTTCTATAGCTAAATAATTATATAACATTTGTCTTGATACTCCTAAATATTTAGCTAATCTTACCTTACTGATACCTAATTCTGTTAATATAGTATTTAATTCTTTCATATGAATTACCCTCCTAAAATAATTATAAGTTTTTCTGTGTAAAATATCAAGTGTAAATTGACACATTTTTTATTTTTCCATAACTGGTATATTAACTGTTTTACAAATCAATTATTTTATAATATAATTATATATGTGAGGTGAAGTTAGATGAGTGATAAGCTAGTTAAAATTATCGCTATAATTATGTTAGTAGCCATTGTTGCAGGATTCTTTAGTGTATTATTTTATATTTAAAAAAGAAGTATTTAATACTTCTTTTTTTATCTTTCTATATATCCTTCTATTTCTGGTAATATTTCTTTTACTATAGATGAATCTATATTATATTTATTAGCAATATCATTTATTCTTTTATAGTCTTTAGATAAATATAATAGTAATAATCCTGCTATACGATTAGCTGTATATTCATTTAATTCTTTCTTTTCATTTAAAGGTATATCGTATTTGCGATATATATCTTGTATTGGTCCATATCCATATAAATAATTAGCAAATGACTTAGATATTGTTTCGACTTCTTTATTCTTATCAGTTATATGTACTTTAGCCCATATTTTCATATATATCACCTCTTGGGTATATATAATAACATATTAAATATTAAAAATAAAGAGAATAATCATTTGAGATATTGATTATTCTCTAGTTCATATTCTAATGTAGTATCTTCATAATGTCCTGGATATAAGATTGTATCTTTAGGATAATTTTTTATTTTTTCAATACTTTGTTTCATTTCTTCTTCACTTCCACCAGGAAGATCACATCTACCTATACTTTCTTTAAATATAAAGTCTCCTATAAACATCATGTTTTCTTCTTTAAAATAGAATGTTACTGAGTCTTTAGAATGACCTGGAGTAAGTATAGCAGTAAAAGTAAAATTACCTATTTTATATTCTTCATTATCTTCTACATTACTTCTTTTAAATATCTTTATACTTCTTTTAGTTAGAAAGTTTCTTAATGCACCTATATGATCTGCGTGTGAATGAGTAATTAATACTCCTAAAACTTTATTATTATCTATTTCTTTAACTATATCGTTATAGTCATCTCCTGGATCTACAACAATACAATTACCATCTTTTATTAATAAATAACAATTTTCATCTAAATATCCTGTTACTATGCATTTTACTTCCATGTTTTTACCTCTTTCTAATATTTACTTTGATATTCTTTACTTACTAATACATAATTATAGTTTATATCTAATCTAAAAGTATAAATATAATAGCCATTTTTTAAATAGTCTGGTAATGTTAGACCTTCATTTTCTTTATATCTTACTTCTTCAGTAATAATTATTGTATTTCTTGTAGTAACTGCTTTTTTAATAGTTTTAGTTACTTTGTATGAAGTTGCTGATTGTTTATCACAAGAACCTTCTACAAATTCATGTCTTTCTGGAATATATTGATATCCTCCAATACATTCATTTTTTAATTTAATATTACCTAAATATGGTTTAGAGTTTTCTCCATATATTTCTTTCCATTTTAATATATAGTCATCTTCAGTAAATGCCATTGGATGGAAGTTTTGAATTCCATCACATTTATATGGTTCCATACCTGAGTTATTAAACATATTACAATTACTATCATAAAAACTTGATTTACTCATTTGTCTTAATACTAAGTATGCTTTATATGTATCATTATAATCTGTTTGAGCAACATCTTCTCTTATATTAGTTTTTACTATATTATATAGATTTTTAACTAATGTAGAATCTGTATCTAGTTCTTTTTCTTCTTTAGTAGCATTTACTGGTGTACATTTATAAATTAAATTATTAATTTGTGTTTGATTAGTTTTAGTTGTGTATATTATATATGCTACTAGAACTAATACTGCTACTAATAATATTGGTGTTAATTTACTCTTTCTTACCTCTACTGGTCTTATTATTTGTTGAGGTGGCTCTGTCATCGGTATAAGCATTGGTTCATTGCTAATAACTGGTTGTTGTGGTTGTACTTGTTGTTGAAGTACTGGTTGAGTTTGTGGTACAACTACTTGTGGTTGTTGTGCTTGTAATTCTGCAGCGTTAGGTATAATTGTCTCTATTGATACAATTGTAGGTTGATTAACTGGTTGTGTTGCTGGTACTGGTTGTTGTTGTTGTTGTTGCACTTGTGGTGTTACAGCAACAGGAACTGTATTTGGAACAGTTGTTGACACAGTTTGATTTGTATTATTAGTTACCCCATTATTATTCATTCTAGTCACCTATCCTACTATAACATTTTACTATTTTTTAATTCATTTTTCAATACTAAATAAAAAAGAAGTTATACACTTCTTTTATTTATGTCTAATTACTTCAAATCTTTGTAATTTATAATTTTCATAAATAATATTACCTTTTCTTTTAGCAATTTTTACTTGTTCTTCTACTGTATCTATTCCTTCTAAATCAGGCAATAATAAACCTCTTTTAGTATCTGTATAAACTATTACACCATATCTTTTAGGATTTAACTCTTCAATACTTTCTATATCTTCTAATGGTCCTAGAACATCTACATCAATATCTAAATAAGGTAACTCATCTATTTCTATAGGGTCAAATCTTTGATCAGCTGTTGCTGCTTTAATAGCATTATAAATTATCTCGGTAGCAATATTTTTCCTTGTTGGTATTATTGTTCCTATACAGCCTCTTAATTTACCAAATTTATGTATTGTTACAAAGACTCCTGCTTGATTACTTATAAGTTCATTATTAATATCTTCAGGTATATCTATAATATGTTTATTATTAAATATATATTCAAATATAGTATTTCTTGCTAATTTGATATAGTCATCTACTTTTAAGTATCTTATTTCTAGTCTTTCTTTTTCTTTTTCTAAATAGATTCTTCTAAATTCTCTAGCTTTATTATATTCTTTAGGAGTATAAATACACACTCCATATCCGACACCTGTAATATCTTCATGAGATAGTGTTTCTACATCTACATTTAGTCCATTAAGTACTCCAGCCATAATTATAAATGAATCATGTCCACATATTCCCGCTTTACTACGTAGGTTTTCACTATAATTTAATAATTTATTAAAACTAGCAGTACTTAGATCATCCATAATTAACTTTTCGTATTCTACGCCTTCTTCATTTTTACCATAAGGTCCATATTCTTGTAGATGATGTGATAAGTCACCTGATGCTACATATACTACTTTTCTATCTAGATTATCTATTGCTTTTTTTATTATTTCTCCTAAATGATAATGAGCTAATTCATCTAAGTTAGATAATCCAATTCTTACTAATTTAAAATTTTTATATTTTTTTTCTATAAAATATAAGGGAACCATAGTACCATGATCTAAGTTAGGATTTTTTTCTCCATATGTTCCAGCTGGAAAGCTTTCTTTTCTAGCAAGTACAGATATTTCTCTTACTAATTCTTCATCATAATACTCATGAAATTGTATATTACCTGCTCCAAAATTATCAAATGATCCGTATGCTTCACTATTTGGTGAAATATGAAAATAGTCAGCATAAAGTTGTGCATGTGGACTTGATATTATAATTGTATCTGGTTTTAATTTAGCTATTTCATCTGCTACTCTTTCATATGATTCAATAGTTTTTAATACTTGTTTTTCACTACCTCTTCCTATTTGACTAACTATTAGTGGTGGATGTGGTACTACAAAAGTCTTTAATAAACCCATATTTACTCCTTAATAAATTTTCTTGGTACTCTATCACTTATTGTACATAATATTTCATAATTTATTGTATTACATTCTTTAGCAATATCTTCTAATTTAATATTATCATTATCCCAAATAATTACTTCGTCTCCTACATTAACTTTATCTAATTCAGTAACATCTACCATAAAACTATCCATACATATTTTACCTATTATAGGACATTTTTTATTATTGATTAGAACATACCATTTATTAGATAATTCTCTTCTTAAACCATCTGCATATCCTATTGATACTGTTGCGACTTTAGTTTCTTTATTTGTAATATAACTTCTACCATAACTTATACTTGTATTTGCTGGTACTGTTTTTAGAAATGTTATTTTTGATTTTAATTTTGCTATTGGTTTTATATCAATATTATCTAATATATCATCTGCTGAGGGATATCCATACATTATAATTCCTGCTCGCACTAGATTAAAATAGCTTTCTTTGAAATTTACTATTCCATTAGATGCTGCTGCATGTACATATTTTAATTTACCAATTTTATTTTCTACATCTAATATTGCTCTTTTAAATGTATTTAATTGATTATATGTATAATCTTTATCTATATCAGCACTGGATAAATGAGTATATATTCCTTCTACTATGATATTATTATTAAGATTATCTATAAATTCATTTATTTCATATATATTTATTCCAGTTCTACTCATACCTGTTTCTATTTCTAGATGTACTTTTATAGGAGAGGAATAATTATTTAATTCTTTTAAAAACTCTTTGGAACTTAAACCTATAGTAATATTATTTTCTAATATTTTTAATATTTCATCTTTATATGGTTGATTAAGTACAAATATTTCTTTATCATAACCAATTTGTCTTAATTCAACTCCTTCATCTACTGTTGCTACTGCAACAATATTAAATAAGTTTAAAATATCTAGTCTTTTATTTATATATGTTCCATAAGCATTAGCTTTAATTACTGGCATTAATGGTGTATCTCCAACTAGTTTTTTAATACTATTAATGTTATATAAGAAATTATTTAAATTAATTTCTAAATATGTTGGTCTTGTTATATCTATTTGCATACATCTACCCACTTTTCTATATTAATTATTTTTTCTAATTCTTCTAAATTTAATTTTACTGCACTATTAGATGATCCAGCAGCTGGATAAAATATATCTAAATTCTTTAGAGATTCATCTAAATATATTTTAACGTTATCATTTACTGCAAAAGGACATACTCCACCTACTTTGTGTCCTATAAGAGTTTCTACATCTTCATAGGGAATCATTTTAGCTTTATTTAAGAATTCATGTTTATATTTAGAATTATCTATTCTACTATTTCCTGATACAACTATTAATATTGGATTATTATCTACTATAAAAGATAATGTTTTTGCTATATCTTTTTCTTCACAATTTAGTCTTTTTGCAGCTTCACTTACTGTTGCACTTGATTCATCAAATTCTATTATTCTGTCTTCTAAATTATACTTTTTTAAATATTTTCTTACTTTATCGATTGCCATAACATCACCTATTTCATTATAACATATTTATATATTTAAAAAAGTAGATGTTATCTACTTTTATATTGATGCATCATATATTTTATTAATTGCATTTTTTAGTTCTTTATTAAATTCTTCTTCTGTTTGATATGCATATAAATCTTGTAATAATGCTCTTGAGAAAGAAGCAATCATATTAGTATTTTGTTTTAATAATTTACAAGCTTCATCTGTTGCATATCCTCCAGATAGTGCTACTATTCTTACTACACATTCAAAATTATATAATTCTAAATATAAGTTTGGTATTGTTGGAATAGTAAATTTAAACATAATTAAATCTTTTTTATCCCATTCTTTTAATACATTAATTATTTCTTCTTTTAAGATATTTTCTGCTTCTTCTTTATCAGGAATATTAATATCTACTTCTGGTTCTATAATTGGTACTAATCCATTATCACAAATTGTTTTAGCAAACTCAAATTGTTGTTTTACTATTTCTTTTATACCTTCTCTATTTGCTCCATAGATTACACTTCTCATTTTAGTACCAAATACATTTCTTTCTCTAGCTAGAGCCAATTGTTCTTCTAAATCAGGAATATCTTTCATTAATTTAACATTATTATTCTCATCAGCTAAACCTTTATCTACTTTTAAGAATGAAACTATATTTTTATCTTTCCATAAGTAATCTGCTGTATATTTATCATTTACTTTTGAATTCATTGTTTTATAGAATAGTATACTTCCAAGTATTTTATCACTTGTAAATACTGGTGAAGTAAATACTCTTTTTCTCATTTCATGAATTAGTTCAAACATTTCATCTTCATTTGAATACTTATCACTAGATATTCCATATTTATCTAATGTTTTAGCAGTACTACCACCACTTTGGTCTAATGCTGCTATAAAACCTTTTCTTTCTTTTACTACTTTTAATTTTTCTAAGTCCATAAAATCACTCCTATCTTTTTTATGTTCCATATATATAATACTATATTATTAATATAAATATAATATATAAATATTTTTTTTACATGTTTTTACTTTAATTTTATTTTTTATTAATCTAATATTATTTATACATGTTAAAATTATATTGAGGTGAATTATTTTGAGTAAAAGTACTATTCCTGCTTCTCAAAAGAGGTTTTTAATAATTGGTGGTATATTTATTGCTGCTATGTTTATATTATTATTAGTAGTTGGAATTTTTGGTGATGGAGGAGAAACTACTCCAGAACCTACAAATGATGCTCCAATTATAGGAGTTGGTTAAAATAAAAAAGACTAGAAATAGTCTTTTTTTTAATCTACTATTGGTCCTATAATTTTATTTGGTTCTTTTGCAACTAAATGTCTTTGATATATCTTTTGTAATTGTCTCGGTTTTTCTTTATCAAATATTGTTGCTTCTTCAGTCATACATTCTTGAATAAATTTATCTAAGCCTTTTTCCCTAATATATGGATTTTGTATTTGATATTTATCTAAGAAATCAGTACCAACAGTTTCTAATACTATTCTTCCATCTGGTAAATATCTTTCTATTACAAATAGTGGTTGACTACTTAATCCTAAATTTTGTTCAAATCCACTTTGTCCTGAACTAGATCCTGTAATTGTAATTAATGTATTATCAACTACTGCAGTTTCAAAGCAATGATAATGAGCTCCAAATATTTGATCTATTCTTGGTAATGACTTAGCCATTTTACTTAGCCATTTGGATATACCTAAAGCAGGAGAGGCACCCCCTCCTCTACCAAATGAATGTGAGAATAATGTATTAAATCCATTGATTGTTCTAAATCCATATGGGGCACTTACAAAGTCTCCTCTACTATTTACTAAATACTCTGTTAAAGTTATATCCATATCACTACCAGTATATTGTTTAATTGTCTCTAATTCTTCTCTTAATAGTTCTGTTTCATTATATCCTTTATAATTCCAATCACTATTAGATTCGTGATTTCCTTCTACTATATCAGTAAACTCTAAGTTAACTATCTTAGATAATTTTTCTCTAATATCTTTTTCATATGGTTTTAATTCTCTTGGTAGTTTTAAATCTACTGTTTTATAGTCTATTTCTCTTTTTATACGCGTAGTATTTTCATTAATACCTTTTCTTTCTTCTATTAAACCAATTGAAACTAAATGATCCATAATTTTTCTAGATGTATTTGTATCTATAAATTTATCTTTTTCTGTTGTTTCAAAACCACCTTTTACTACTCCAAAACCATTTTGAAGATACGGTCTCATTAATTTCTTAGCACTTATCATTTGTTGAGTCATAGAATTTGCTCCTACGTGTCTTGCTTCATTTGGATATTTTCCATAATTTGATCCTTGTTGTAGGTCTCCATTTATTATTAATCCTGTTGGATTACAATGATAGAATAAATAATCTAAGAATTTAACTGCATAATCTGGTCTTTCTGCAATAGAACCAATGTGCCAGTCATTAATAATTCCAACTGTTTTTGGTTCAAATGGTTTACCTGTTCTTTGTACATAATCCATTACTTCTTTAACTCTTTTATAGTATGGAACTATTAACATTCTTTCTTTTATATCTCCTGATATCATCCAAGCTCCTGGATAATTTGGTCTTGAACTTACTTGAGTTACACGTTTATATGTAGGATCTCCTAAAACGTGTTCTTTTATACCTGGAAGTAATCCTGGATTTTCCATATAATAACTATCATTAATCATAGGTGGAACATTCATTGTAAATTCATCACCTTGATATGAAATAGACATAAATGGTTGTTTACTATCTACAAATAATTGAGGCGTTCTTACAAGTTTTGATTTATCTATTACATCTGATTGATATAATCTTAGATTTTTCATTACACTTGAATTACCTTTAGAACTTCTACCATTAGATGCTATTAAGTTTACTGCAATAGATGGGTCTTCTTCTTTATATTTATCAATAGTAGAATATACTACTCTTAATTTTTCTGTATCATCTAAATATTCTGGTTTAAGTATTCCTGCTAGATCTCCTAAAGGAAGCCCTTCTCTATATCTTTTAATAGCATGACATATTTTAGATACATTAGTATGAGTTTCTTCATCTGTATAAAGATTAGCAACATCTTCTCCACTACGTATCATATATGGAATTAATTCTTGTATTATAATTGGTCTTACCCAATCAAATTTAGATTTTAAATCTTCTCTTTTTAAGAAGTTATTTCCTTTAACTCCTTGTTCTCTTACATATATTCTAAATAAGTCTTGATATAGATTATATTCTTCATCACCCATTTGATATACTACTTTAATTCCCACTTTATTTAATTTTTTAATTACTTTTTGAGCAGCTTGTAGTCTCGAATCTAATGTTTCATATGTTGGATCTGTTAGAAGTCTACGAGATGTTTGATTATGATAGTAAGTAGAATATATTAATCCTTGAATATATACAGTATCAGCTTTATTAGCAATTGCCATATCTATTACATTATTTGTATCTACTTCACTATGATATATATTTCCATAATTAGATCCTCCCATAAATACTATTCTTGGGAATCCTTCTCTTTCTGGAATAGAAGATAAATTCTTTAATTCTTTTCTTTTTCTTCTTTCTTCTCCTATAAATGAAGCTCCTATACTATCTAATGTCTTTTCATCTAATGTAGCAGTACTATTAGTTACAAAGTAGTTATTCTTTCTAGATTCACCTTTATATAACATAATATAATCTTGTACATGTTTTTTTAGTAATGGATATGCTTCTTTTAATTGATTCATATGAGGAATAAATGCTAAATCAATAGCAAAGTTATTTTCTTTTACTGAATCACTTATAAATCCATCTTTTCTTAATTCTTCTTCTAATTTTTCTACACCTTTTTTAGTACTTATATCTATACCAGATAAGAATTTAACGTAACTACCTTTTCCTGAGAATAATCTTTTATATCCTTCAAATATATCTGAATTTGCAAGTATATGTCTTTCTCCATTCTTTTTAATATCTGCTGTTAGGTATTTAACTAAAACTTGATAGTTATCTCCTCTATCTAAATATTCAGTCATATGAGCAGCAAGTTTTTTAAATAGTTCAAATTCTCTTTTAGATAGTTTATTTCTAGTATATTTTAATAAGTGTAAATAATGATCTTCTTTATCATATTTTTTACTTTTTACATATCTTTCTATTTTAGCTAAACTAAATTCTTTTTTAAATAATTCATCTATTAGTTTATGATTAATAAATCTTTTTTTAATTTCTTGATCAATATTCTTTTGATCTAATTCATATAAAGCTTTTAATGCTTCTTTTTTACCTTTTTTATCTTTATCTTCTAATTCTTTTCTTCCTTCTAATATTTCTTCAATATATGATACATATAGAGATGGTTTTAATGCTTTAACCATTTCTACTGATGATAATCCAAATAATCTACAAATATATTGTTCTTTAGATGTACATGCTTTCATTAATAAGGTATTATATAGAGCATTTTGTATATTAGCATCTTTTCTATCGAAGAATAATACATATGGCTTGGTTTTAGACAGATGTTCAGATAATCCTGCAAGGGTTGCTGTAACATAAAAACCTCCAACATGTCCAATCATTATAGGTGCTCTTTCACCTTCATATTTATCTTGGAATTCTTGTATTACTCCTGAAAAGTCATCTGATGAACATAATTTAACCTTTTCTCCTTTAGGAATCTCTGAGTCGAAGATCATACCTTTCTCTTCCATGTAAGTTATTAAATTTTTCTCTCTAAATTTTCTTAAATCTTCACTTCTTGCCATATTATTTCCTCCCACAAAAAAACGGCACTTATTCTGCGTCGTTAATTATAAGATAAGATAAGTTGTAATAGTGCGATATTTTTCATACCATCAACCTACTCTCTATCTTAATTCTATCATTTTTGCAATAAATATCAAAATTATTTTAATAATTCTGTCAATGATTTTACATATTTTTTTCCGTGGATTTCTTGTGTTGGACTATAAAGTATTGATTTACCACATGTTTTCTTCCCAATTATTACAATTTTTTTCCATATCATCTAAAAGTACTACTTTACTGTTTGGTATGTAAACTTCTGACTTATCTTGTTTGGGTAAAGCAAAATGTACTGGTACTGTCATACCTAAATCTCTTAATAAATTACATTTTTCTTGACCTTCTTCAAAAGAATGTATTGTTGTTATAAAACCTCTTAATATTTTTAATGATTGTAATTCAGTAAATGTTTCAAGTGCTCCAGGTATTAAATTACATTCTCTTAGAAATTTCTTCCAATTAATTTCATTTAAAAACTTCATCCATTTATCAAAGTCTTTTTCATCTTTCATTACTTGTAGAAATCTACTTTGAGAATCTAGAAAGACTCCATCAAAATCTGATAATAGAATATCTCCATCATTAAAATATTTCATATATACCCCCTATATATACTATTAATAAATTGTTTTTCTCTTTTGCTCTAGGAATTCTTCAAATGCTTTTATTGTTTCTTCTCTATCTAATGTTTCTAATTTTAATATTTTATCTTTATTTATTTCTCCATTATCTTCAATATAATCGTATATTAAATCATCTCTAAAGCCTATTTCTGCAGCATCATCTCTTGTATTTCCATAATATACTGTGTTTATATTAGACCAAATGATTGCTGATAAACACATAGGACATGGATAACATGATGTATATAGTTCACATCCAGATAAATCATATGTATTTAGTTTTTTACAAGCTTTTCTAATTGCTACTATTTCTGCGTGAGCTGTAGGATCATTATTACTTAATACATGATTAGAACCTTTACCAATTATCTTTCCATCTTTAACAATACATGCTCCAAATGGACCTCCAACTTTAGTTTTTAAGTTTTGTTCTGCTAATTCTTTAGCAACTTTCATATATTTATTCATAGTATCACTCCACCTATTTTAATCTTTCACTTATTTCTTTATTTATTTTTCTTGGTCCTCTTATTGCTTTAATACCAAGATTATTTAAATATTCAAATGTATAATTCTTATTATCTAGTTTTTTAATTAATTTTAATCTCATCACTCTATTCATTGAAACATTCTTATCTTTATATTCATATGGTATATTTACTTCTATTGTCTTACATTTATACATTATTTTAGAGTATGGATCTGTCACATAAATATATATTATATCATTTATATGTATATCACTAGATTGTTTCCATATAACTTCTTCTTTATTATTAAATGCACTAATTACATCATAGTATTTAGGATTAGCAGGAATTATCCATTCTATTGGTTCATCTATTATATTATATGATTCATCTATAAGTTTAAATATTTCATCATCTTCTAAAGTATCATCTAATAATAATGTAATCCATTCTACTTTATTCATATGATAAGCTTTATAGAATCCTTTTTTATTAAGTAGTTCTTTAATCTTATCACTATTTAATTTTATATTTAATATTTCTATTTCTCCAGTTTTATTATCTATTTTAGAATAATCTATATTTGATATTAAACCAAACCATTTATTATTACTTTTATTTCTATAAATACTAAATCCTGGAAACTTTTTCCATAGGAATTCTGGATTTATATTATATTTATCTTTTATATATTTATTAATTCTATTAGTTTGTTCAAATATAAAGTACTTAGTATCAAAACAATTATTTTTAATATCATTTAATATTAATTTATATTCTTCTCTTACTTTATTTACAAATTCTCCATTCATTTCAGTTCTTATATTTGTATATTCTTCATTCATTTGTAAATCTATTACTTTACCTGTAATTTTATTATTATCTATTTTAATAATTGCTTTAAATTCATTATCTAAAAAACATTTTTCGTATATATAGATATTATTTTCTAATTTAAATCCATATTTTTCTATCTTTTTATAGTTAATATTACATCTTTTAAATACTTCTTCTTCAATAGTCATATTACTCTCCTATTGTATATTTATATGATATCATATATATTACTATTATTAATTAAATTTTGACAAATTTATTTATAATAAGATAGCTTACCATAAAGTGGTTATTTGTATGAGACTAAGCAAGTCATTAGTTTCAAGATTTGAAAATTTTAAAGATAAATATTCTTCATTATATTCTCCTGAAGCATGGGAATACATAGAAGAACATTTTTATGACGATATACATAATAATTAAGTTTCTGATATTTTAATGCAAGTATTTGGTGAGTTAGGAATAGTTCCTATGGTACTATTACTGTATTTGATCCAGAATTAGTACAATTAGAACAAGATTTTCCTAATATGACTTTAATTAAAGATAAATTTGATTATGATACAGATATTTCAGATAAAGACTTAATTGTTGTAATTTTGCCATGTGAAGCAACAAATATTATATTAGAATGTGCTACTAATTATGATATAGATTTTTATATTGCTATGTGTGGATTTGTATATTCTTCATTAAGTTCAATTATGGATTATATGGAATTTCTCTTGAATTATATCAACAACAAGTAATTGATAAAGTGGAAATATTATTAAAAAGATATCCAGAAAAATAGTTAGGTATTATTAGGCTTAGTAATGATTCTCGTAATTATCCTATTCTTTATAGTAATAAAGCAGGCAAATAGCCTGTTTTTATTTATCTCTTATATTAATTAATATATTATATATTTCTTTTGCTTCTGGGAATAGTTTATTATAATCAAATATTCCAGTATTATTACCATTAGATCTTGCTGCAAATTCTTCAAATTCTTTTATAGCTTCATTAATATTATCTTTATTTACTATATCATTTATTATATATTTAGATGCATTTATATATTTTCTAAATAGTAAACAATATATACATTGAAAATATCTATTTATTGGCAGATTTGAATTTTTATATATTTCAATTACCATATCTTCTGTAATAGTTCTAGGATTAGTTACAATTATTTTATTTGCTCTATAAATACCTTTATCTTTATCTACTTCTATTACTTCTGCATCTTTTGGTATTATTACATCATATATAGTATCTCCTCTAAATATGAATCTAAGTATTTTATCTTCTGTTCCAAAATTAAAACCACCCATTTTATCGGGTTCTATTTCTTTAGGATTCCATAATTTAGCTTCTATTACTTCATCTAATTTAAATTCTTCTCCACTAGCATTTGATCTTAATCCATCCATTACTCTTACATATTTTTTCATATTATTACCTCTTTTTAATTATAACATATTTATTTAATTGGTTTTCTTTTATGAATATGAATATAATCTTTTCTTACTTTTTTTATATTGGTATACATAATTGTTTTCATCTAATTATATTGTAATTTATTAATTTCTTGATCTAATTCTTTAATATTCATATTTTTAAATCTATTTTTAATATATTCCTTCTAATCTTATAAAGAAAAATATATAGGATGTTTCTTTCATGTAAAAATCAAAGATTTTAACATTATGTAATTTGAGCAATGGAAAAGAGACATAAATAAAGCAGGTATATTATTGCGTTATAAAAAGAATATTTATAAATTTCTTAAATTAATTCTTAACTTTGGTTTTAATGGGATGGATTTAATTTTAATAATTTTTATAACAAAATGACAAAGTTTCAAAATCCTAACGAACGCAGAAAAGAAATGGCTTATTATACTTATGATGAATTTAAAAAGTTTATTTCTTATGAAGAAGACTTAAGATGGAAATGTGTATTTTAAATTTTTTATTATTGTGTACTACGTAAAGGAAAATTAAAAGGTTTAACTTGGAAAGACATTTATTTAATTCTGCTTTAAATGAAGTTGTTGATTTAATTGATAAATTAGAATAAAAAAGTTAGGATTTTTCCTAGCTATTTTTTCTTTTGTATTACTGTATTTCTAAAATAATCTTCATTTAAATTTCTAAAACTAATGACTTCATTCTCAATTTTTGTAAGTTTTTTTGATAACTCATTTGTACTTTTTTTAACTTCATTAGACAATTCATCAATTTCACTAATATAAACAAGAAAATGTGATATCTGTTCAAAATCCGCAAAATATTCCTCTCTATATACTTTTTTTCTATTTAATTTTGTATATTCATACTTTATAAGAACAGCTTTTTTATCATAATTTTTTAAAATGTCATTTATTGATGTGCCAAAACACATAACCCATTTTGAACCTGGATGAAGCAATAAATTATTTATTTTAGTGTCTTTAAAATATTTTTGAGCATATTCTGGCAATTGCTCTATAAATTCTCTATCAAAAGTTATTTTTTTTAATGATAAAGATACTTCCCCAACATTCTTTATAACCACACAGGCTAAACTTGATCTTATCATTTCTATAGAAACTTGCAAATAAGGTCGTCCTTTTGAGTATTTATCAATCAATAAAAATATAATAGTTATTATTGAACACATTAATAATAAGGAATTAATTAAATCTCCTATTGAAAAACTATTTGTTTTATTTATTGCATCAACAATTTCTTTATAACCACAAATCATAATAAACCTCCTATATATCTATTTCATTATACTACATATTTGTTTCTAATTTACACTATAAAAACTGTTTTTAAATGAAAACGGTACCTAGCTCTCTTCAGTGAGTTCTGTAAAACTCTTAAATTCCTTATTTATCGCATTTTTCAAACAAAAATGAGATCTTTCGCTCTCTTCAGGGGGCGAACAACAATGAGTAAATCATACCTGTTTAATCCCTTTAAAATCAACGTTTTCAAGATACATAGTTTAAAAACATTTAATCTTGCACAGCAAAATTTGACTAAATTGTTGTGCAGAAACTGTGCAGACATATAAAAAGCATATATAGGATACGTAGCTATATATGCTCTTTTTTAATCAAGATCTTTTGGTGTCTCAGATAATTCAGAATTTAATATTTCATAAAATCTTTCACCAAGTGGTGTTATATTATCTTTTTTAACTATTTTAATATTTTCTTTATTATTTATAATTTGTTCTAAAATTGTAAAAAAATCTTGTTCTTTAAAATTTTCTAAATCACATTTCTTGTCATCAATTTGAATACTACTTTTTTCAAATACTAGTTCCATTATTATCCTCCTCTAAAAAAATATCTTTGTAACCTATTTTTTTAACTCTCATTGATAGTGCATCCTTACCACCATCTAAAATATGTGTAGAAATATTAAGTATAGTATCATTTAATAATTTTGTATTTATGGAACTATAATCATATTTTTTTAAACTTTCCATAGAATCATTTATCACTCGATATTCATTATTATCTTTAATACAAATTAAAATACTATCACTATCTCCATTAATAACTAAGTTGGCGTTATGGCTTATAATTAAAACCTGACGTCTCATTTTAATACTCCTTAGTTTCAAAACAACTTTTTTGAAAATTGTCTCATTATCCAAATCATCTTCTGGTTGATCTATAATAAGTATTTTATTAGAATTAGGATCTAATATCAAATCTAATAATATATCCGCTTTTTCACCAGGTGATAATTTGGCAATATCTTTCTTTTGTCCATTATACTCTATTGTAATTACTGGATTAATTTTAGGTGCAAATATATCATAACCATTATATTCACCTTTTGTTATTCTACCATCTTTATATGGATATATTTCTTTTATATATTTATCCCCAAAATTTTCAAATAAATCAATGTACTTTAAATTTGGTTTGTATATATTATTATAATTTTTAAATATATCCATTATGTCACTAATTTTCTTATCTTTTATATCTAAAGTATGTTGTATAGTTAAATTAATTGAAATATTATTTTTATTTATTATAATATCCTCTTTATCATTTATTTCCTTACTATTTAATTCTTTAATTTTTTTACTTTTAATTGAACAAATTGTCATTAATTTCATCAATTGTTTTACTCTAACTGATAGATTATTAAAACCATTGCTATAATATTGTCCTTCATTTGATATATTTTTTGATGCTTTTTCTTTTATTTTATCAATAAATTCTTTAGTTGTTTTAATTCTCAATATATTTTTATTATTTAGTTCAATTTTTTCATCATTAGCTTTACGAATACTTTTAATATATTCATTTATTCCCTCATAATCAGAAAAATCATATTTTTTTAATTTTTTTACATATTCAAGATGCTCATTAAATTCATCTAATGTCTTATTGAATTTCTTTAGTTCATTTATCTCATTTTCTGCATTATTTATGTATTTAGAACAAAAATCAACATAATTATCGATCAATTCTACAATCTTATATGTTTCTCCAGAGGCACTATAAAATGAATTATAAGTCGACAGAAAACTATAATCAAAAACTTGATTCTTTTTATTATCTAATAAAATATATGAATTCAAACAATCATTAACTTCTCTAAAATAATCTTCGATTTTCATTTCTTTATTTACCGTAGTACTTAGTTTTCTTATTTTTTTAACAAACTTATCTGTATCATATGGTGCTTCTGATAACAAGTCATAAATATTATTTGAAGTTGACTTACCTGAATTTTTTTGTGAAATATAATCAACATCAAGTTGACTATCCAAATTATTTTTTTCAGTCTCATTGATTATTTTTACATTTTCTATTTTTATTTGTTCATAAATGTCACTACCTATATAATCATTCTTCTCACCAATTAGACATCTCAATAAATAACTTTTTCCTGTTCCTCTAGAACCTATAATTGCATTTAATCCATCACCAAAATAAATTTTTTCTTTATTTCCATTAATATTAATTGTTATGTACTCCAATATCTTATTAGTATCTTTTTTGTACTTTTCAAACCTTTTTAAAGAAAAAATCCTACTATCATAATCTAATAATGCTAATCTTAATCCTTGAAAACTACATTCAGCTTTCATATAAAATAAATCCTTTTCAAGATCAATATATTTTATATTATCTTTACCATGATAATCGCTTCCATAAATAAATGCTGAAGATAACTTTTTTACTGAATTTAAATTTTTTAATTGTTCATATAAATGGTTAACCTTGTCACTATTATTTTCTTCTAAAATTTTAACATTTTTACTAATTTTATTAATTTTTTCTACAAAAAATTGGTCATGATATTTTGTTTCAAAGCCATATACAATGTTATCCCTTATATAATTTAAAAATATCTCAATTTTTTGTGGATCAACCCCACCATTTTTAAAAATTCCTTTATCTTTATCTAAGTGAGGTATTGCTATATAATTTATTCCATATTTATCTAGTAAGGAAATTATATCAGTTGCCTTGTACTATTTATCAGCAAAATCGCTTATATCATATTTGTCTATATCTATATTTATTTTTGAAAGTAAATCTTTACTAAATTCGCTACCAATTTTATCTTTAGATAATTTTTGATCATCCATAATAATTATCCAGTGAACTCCATCAATTGTTAATTCCATTCCTGGTAAACATTTAATTTTTAATGATGAAAATTCGCTTTCTTTTTTAAGGTAAGCTGAATAATCAAATATATTATGATCAGTCAGACAAACCATTTTTACATTAGAATTTTTATATATTTTTGATATATCGTATTTGATTCCATTTTGATTTTCATATGCATCATAAGATAAATTAGTATGAAAGTGCATATCTACTAAATTATACTCCATATTTTACCTCCAAACTACAGTAATTCTAAATATTTATTTAACATTTCAATTTCTAATTCATTAACTAATTTAACAAAATCTGTATAATCTCCAGTAGTATGTGCTTTGTCTAAAGCATTATAGTATTCTAATCTTTTTTCTTTTTTTACAATTACTGGAAGATATCCACTATTCATTAAAGATAAGTTCATTACTAATCTTGAAGTTCTACCATTTCCATCAACAAATGGATGTATCTTAACTAATTCTCCATGTAATAATGCTGCTCTAATAATTGGATGATATTTTTTCCAGTCTTCATAATTAATAATTAATTTTTCCATTAATTCTGGAACAATTAAATAATCTGGAGGAATATGTGTAGCACCTTTTATTTTTACATTTTCATCTCTATATTTACCAGCATTATCATCATCTATTTCTTTTAATACTAATTGATGAATATTTTTAATATTCCATTCTGTGATTGGTTCTTTATCTTTAATAAGATCATCCAAGAATAATATTGCTTGTTCATGATTAATAACTTCTAAGTGTTCTTTTAATGATTTACCGCCAACTGTAATACCCTCTAAAACAACTTGTGTTTCTCTTAAAGTTAATGTATTTCCTTCTATACCGTTACTATTATAAGTCCACTCTAAATTAATAGATTCCTTTAAAGACTTTAATGTTTCTTTTGATATAGGTCTTTTAGAATTTAATTCTTTATTTAATTCATCAACTTTATCAAAATAATTATCAGGTAAATCAAATTTAAATTCAGTATTATCTAATTTAACACTTCTTTTATCAGCTGGTTTATTTGCATTAATAGGAATATTCCAATTATTACCTACTTTAATAGCACCTTCAATTCTACCATCTTGTAATAATTGTCTTATTCTTCTTTCACTAATACCCCATTTTTTTACAG
>CALYOH010000008.1 GCA_945228905.1 uncultured Caryophanales bacterium | reverse complement strand
CTTCTTATTAATAATATCTAGTGTAATCATAGAGTCTCCTTTCTAAATACAGACGTATCTCTCTTCTCGAACCCTAACCCTAAATATAATTTATGAGCTTCAACACGTTTATTACCAGAAGTAAGATCAATTCTATATGCTCCAGTGTCTTTCGCATACTCAATCGCAAACTTCATCATTTCTTTTCCAAATCCTTTACCTCTACATTCTTTAGAAACACATACATAATCAAGATGATATATTTTTAAATTTCTAATAATATCAGTCATTTCATTTAATATAAAATAGCCAACTACTTTAGAATCATATACACCTACAAATTCATGAGCCTTATTATCTTTAATCTTTTCTTTTTTATAATTAAAAGCCTCTTCTATTAATTTATATACTTCATCATAATCATTATCAGTATATTCTCTAATAACTAATTCCATCTTATCACCTTATCTTAACATAAATTATACTACAAAAAAATAAGATTTCCAAACAATATAATATTGATATAATATAATTATAAGGTGATAGTATGGAACCAATAAATATTAGAAATATTATTAAAGATAATATAAAGTATAAAATATATGAATACAAAGACTATACATATACTAGTTTAGGTTTATCAATAGATTTTGGTGGTACTACTATAAAATGTTCAATTATGGATCAAGATGCTAATTTTATAATAGAATATTCATTTAAAACTATATATAAAGATATATATATAAATCTAGATAATATTTGTAATTACTTTAATACTGCATTAAAAATATTAAATATAGATAAAAGTTTATTTAATGCCTACTCAATAGGAGTTCCAGGTCCAGTAAATAATAATATAGTTGAGTATATGATAAATGTAGGTATAGATAAATCAGTTAATATTATTGAATATTTATCAAATAAATTATCTTTAGAAGGATATTTATATAATGATGCTCATGCATCAGGTATAGGTGAATTTGAAATAAGAAATACATCATGGAATAAAGCAGAAATAATGTTAGGTACAGGAATAGGAGTATGTACATATAATGGTAATGAAGAGTTAGGTCATAAAATAATACTAGATTATGAAGAAAAAAGGTATGATAATCAAGGAATATGTAATTCTATAGAATCATATTGTTCCCAAATAGGAATAAAAAATACATATAAAAAATATTGTAAAGAATATAATATTAATTATGATGATACACTATTAATAGAAGAAATATTTAATAGTAATAATAAAGCTTCAATTAAAACAAAAGAAGATTTTATTAACATTCATTTAATAGATGGAATAATAGGACTATTAAAATTATATCCAGATACCAAAGAAGTTATTCTTGGAGGAGGAATATCTAATGGTATTAATATTAAAGACGTATCAGATAAAGTTAATTCCAAATTAAATAAAAATGTAATAATAAGTAAAGCTATATTTACTAATGGACTATATGGTCTTAATAGAACAATATTTGATAGAAATAAAAAATATATATAAATAAAAGATTTCAAATAATTGAAATCTTTTTTCTTTATATGGTTAGATTAATTCTCTTTTTTACTACTTAGAAATGTCACTTTTTCAGCAATTATATCAGTATAATACTCTTTCTTATCATCTTTTTCTACTACTCTAGATTGAACCCTTCCTTTTACTCCTACAATATCTCCTTTCTTACAATATTCACTAGTATTCTCAGCTATAACATCAAATAAAACACAATCAATAAAGTCAGTATCATAATCCCCTTCACTATTCTTAAAACTTCTTGGAATTGCTAGAGAAAGAGTAGCAACCTTACCCTTATCTGATTTATTAACAGTTATATCTCTAGTAAGTCTTCCAACAAGTACAATTTGATTAAGCATAAATCACCTCCTTTCGACTGTGTATATTAATCAAAAGATAAGTGATTATCAAATTGCACTTTTTAATAATTAAAGCAATAACAAAAACAAAAAAGATAAAATCATTATATAGATTTTATCTTTTATAATACTTATTATTATTAAAATATAAAGTTTATATATTTTTTATTTTTTCTTTCCAAAATAAATACTATCTGGTCCTCCGTTAGGATTTGATTTAAAATAAACATTTTTACCAAATCAACAACGTCAAATTAATTTAAATCATATTTTAACACATCTTTATCTTCAATTCTATAACCAGTAACAACTTCTATAGAATGAACACCTGACATATATATTACTAAATCTCTAGTATCTTCAAGTATAGTTTTATAACAATCAATAATACAATCACCATCTTCTATTTCACTTTCTGAGAATACAATAGTGTTATCTTACCGTCAACTCTAAGTCCAACACTACATGCATCATCATAGGATGGAATAGCTAGTGATAAACGATTTTTTCAATAAAATGCTCCTTTTGATCAGCATAGATATCATAATACTTCTATACTATAGTCCTTTTTTTAAATTTAAATCTTTTACTATATATAATCTTCTCAATGCGCTCATTATACCATAAAACAAAAAAAGACTTAATTAGCCTTTTTTCTATATTGAACACCTTTTTTACGAGATGAAACATATTCATCAAATTTATGATGTTTAATTTCATCACTTCTAAGTAAATCTCTATATTTTATTCTTTCTTTTAAAGGAAGAGATTTAATAATGTCAACTCTATCATAAAAGAATCTACCAGATCTTAACATATATTCTCTTAAATGTTCCATAGTAATTTCATCATCTGAAAATATATCATTTTTACAACTATGAGAATTCATAAGATAAAATGGTCCATCTTGTAGTTCACCAGATATACTCCACATATATGTTCCATAATCTTCACCCTCTGCATCACATATTGCATATGGAGCTCTTTCACATATAGGTAGTTCTTCAACAGGGTTAAATAAATTTACATAAGTACCATTAACATCATAAAGAAATACATATGGTGCTTCTACACCCTTTGGAAGAAATTCACTTCCTCCATCTTCCTTATTAAAAACTTTTATTTTAGCAAGTCTTAATCTTCTTGTATCAACTTTCTTATTTTCCATTTCCAAATTCCCCCAACATTTTTTCAACAGACACCATAGGAAGTAATGCACAATTCTTTCTATTTGGCTGTTTACATATATGATCATAGACATTTAGTTCTCCTAAAACATCTTCATCATAATCTTTTTCCTCAATCATATTTTTATAATTAGTTAAAATATCCTTAACTTCTTCTACGCTCTTGCCATTAAGTTTTCTAGTCATTATAGAAGAAGCAGAAGTACTAATAGCACACGCCTCACCATCAAATCTAATATCTTTAACAATTCCATCTTCTATCTTCATCATAAAATCTAAATTATCAATACAACTTTCACTATTAGTATTTACTTTTAAATAACTATCATCATCAATTAAACCTCTATTATCAGGATTTTGATAATTCTCTAATATGATCTCTCTTCTTAAATTATCATCCATAAAGGCCTCCTATATAATTACATTAAATATTTCTTTATTATTTTTTAATGCTTCTATTATTTTATCAACATCCTCAAAATTATTATAAAAATACATACTTACTCTAACTGTATTTTTAATATTCATTTCATCTTTAAGCATCTTTGCACAATGATTACCTGCTCTTACACATATATTATATTTATTTAAGAATACACTTAAGTCTTGAGCAAATACACCATCTACATTTAAAGCAAGAATTCCACTATCACTAGTTCTATTATAAATAGTAACATTAGAAATATCCTTAACTTTATCGAGTAAATATTTCTTTAATTTAACTTCATGTTTATGAATATTATCCATACCAATATTTTCTAAATATTTAATAGCTTCTCCTAACCCAATAACTTCTGCTATAGGAGGAGTACCAGCTTCAAATCTAGTTGGAATACTCTTTAATTCATATGAATAATCTTCTTCAAAATAATTATTCATTCCTCCACCATAGAATACTGGTTCCATTTCTTCAAGTAATTCATATCTTCCAACTAATACTCCTACTCCTGTAGGACCACACATCTTATGACCAGAAAAACTTAAGAAATCTATATAACTATTTTTAAAATCAACCTTCATATGAGGAACGCTTTGTGCTCCATCTACATTAAATAAAATATTATTATCATGACAATATTTACCAATACTTTTAATATCTCTTACATCACCAATTACATTAGTAACGTGAGCAAGACTAATAACCTTTGTCTTTTTAGTAACACATTTCTTAATATTATCTAAACTTAAAGAATAATCTTTATTTAAAGGTACATACTTAATAACAATACCTATCTCTTCACTTAATTTAATCCATGGAAGTATATTAGATGCATGTTCTGCTTTATTAAGCAGAACTTCATCACCTTTCTTAAGATGCTTTCTCATATATCCAAATACAACCATATTTATAGACATTGTAGTTCCACTAGTATATATACAACAATTAGGATCTGCATTAACAAATTCTCCAATTATATTTCTTACATTATCATATAATTCATTAGTCTTTAAAGCAGCATTATAATCTCCTCTATGAATATTAGAAGTATGTTCCAAATAATATTTATTCATTTCATCAATTATACATTTTGGTTTTAAAGTAGTTGCTCCATTGTCAAAGTAAACAATATTATTATCTAACATTGGAAAATCTTCTCTATTCATTTAGCCACCTCCCATATTCATCGAAAATCAAACTTATTTTACCACAAATTCTTTAATAATACAAAAAATCCACAATTTCTGTGGATTTTTTTACATATAACTATCATCAGATTCAAGTAAAGCCTTAGCATCAGCTAAAATCTTAACTAAGTTTTCTTTTCCTTGTAATTGAGGTCTTAATGAACCTAACTCTCTTTCTTGAGCATTTATTAATCTATCTTGCTCACTAATCTTAGATTCAAGCAATTGATTTCTTGTCTCTAATCTAGTAGCAGTAGTTTCTAGATTTCTATATTTATTAGCAACTGCCTCAAGTTTTTGAGCTTGATCTTTATATTTTTCAGCAATTACTTTCTTTTGAGCATTCATTACATCAAATTTCTCTTGATACTCAGCAAGTAAAGCTCTTTGTTCTCTATTTTGTTTCATTAATTCAGTCATTGATTTAGCAATATCTGTCATTATAGTATCACTACTACCAACTTTATAATCACTAGTAAATGTATCAAAATCATCTAATGATGTATCAATCTTATCTGTCTTAATAGTCTTAGTAAATATATTTTCTTCTGTAGTATTAAGTAATGCATCTATATCATAATTACCTTTAACATCACCAGAAATTTCATCTACTACTGAAGAAATATCTTTATCTATTTCTGTATTAGGAATAGTAATTCCACCATCATCAACTGGTTCTTCATATTCAAGTTCTTCTTCCTCTACTGGAGGTACTTCTTCTACTTTTTCCTCTGCAGAAAATTCCTCTTCTACTGGAGTTTCCTCTTCATGTACTTCTTCGTCAGCTTTAACTTCCTCATCGGTAGGATCTTCTTCCTCTACTGGAGGTAAATCATCAACTGGAGGTACATCTTCTAGAGTATTTGTATCTTCAGTTACATTTTCATTAAACTTAACTTCCTCTGTTTCAACATTTACTGAAGTATTATCTGCTGTCTCATCTACTACATGTGATAATGAATCATCATAATCCATTACTACGTCTTCTTCTATATTTTCTTCTTTATTTGTAGTAGTTTCATCTACTACATGTGATAATGAATCATCGTATTCCATTACTACGTCTTCTTCTACATTTTCATCTGTATTAGTTCCAGTCTCATCAACAACATGTGATAGAGAATCATCATAATCCATTACTACATCTTCTTCTACAGGAGGAGCAATTGGAACAACACCACCACCTGCTGGATTTTCTTCTATAGCAGCATTAATACCATCAGCAACTGATGCTCCAGTATCAACTCCATCTGGTACTTGAGCAACACTTTCTAATTCTTGTCCTCCTACTGTATCAGCTTCAACTTGTGGTAATGACATACCAACTCCACTATCTACAGGAGTTACTACTTCTCCATCAACTGTAGCATCTGGAATTGCAGGAACTTCAGGAATTGCGGGAACATCAACGACTACTTGATTTTCTCCCATTTCTTTAACTGCATTTAAATCATCTACAGGAGGCATACCATTATTTTGAGCATCTTCCATAGCATTTTCAACAACGTTACTTTCTACATTAACATTACTTACATCTATTTCATTTCCATCATTTGCTGGAGTTACATCACTTTGTACCTCTGGAGGTAATAGTGAATATTCAGCAATTGGTGAATCTACAATGTTTTTACTAAAATATAATTTATTATTAGCAACTGCTATAAAACTATAAAATTCATTATTAACTAAATTATTACCATTAATATCACAAACAGTAGCTTCAGAAAATTGATCATTAAATACAAATCTAGAATCATTACCCATTTGAGCATATAATTTATCTTTAATAGCTGCTGGTGTAGATACTAATTTAGTAGCAGATAATGGGTCATTTCTCATTTCTATAGCATCAACAACACTTTGGCTAACTGGTACTGCTTTTTCAACTACAATAATAGAATCATTTACTAATCTTATAGATTTATTTTCAAAAGGAATTACTACATTTCCATTTTCATCGATTATACCTATATTACTAGCTTTAACCATTGGATCTATTGCTTCTACTAATAATGTACTTGCAACTCTATTACCATTAGTAAATTTCTTATCATTTGTGTCACCTAAAAAATAGTATTGCTTTCCATCATCAGTAATACCATAAGTACAAACAATATCATTACGATCCTTATATTTTACAATCCCCTTTTGTATTTTCATAAAAACACCACCAATTTATTCTTCTTTTATCTACTATAATCTATTAAATAATATAACACAAAAAAACAATCAAAACAATAGATTTAATCTCAAAAAACAATTTTATTAAAATTGCATTTAAATCAATATTAATGTAAAATAAAATTGGTGATGTTATGAATAAACAAAGCAAATTATTATATGGACAGGCACTATTCGCAATACTTATAATTGTAGCTTTCGGCTTAATAATAATAAATGAAAAGAAAACTATACTATTAATGCCCAAAGTACAAGAAAAAATAGATTCTTATATAGAAGAAAAATATAGTGACTTAGATACTAATAAAGGAAAAATAATTTTAAAAAATGATAAATATATGCTTAAAATGACATCTAATGATAATAAAAACTTATATTTCTATATAATATACAATAATAATAAAATCACAGATACTTATAAAAATGATTATTTAGAAGGTAATTCACTACTAAATAAAATAAAAAAGGATATAGAAAATGATATATTAAAAAAACTAAAAATAAATTCTAAAGTAGAAATAGATACTAAATTAAATGATTTTACTGATCAATTACAAGAAAAAATAAAAAAAGAAAGTAATCTATCTAAACTAAAAATATTTTATTTAGAATTAGAAATTAATATTAATAATTGGGATAGTGATAATATTACTAAAGATATAAATAATATTATAAAAGAAATATATTCAAGTTATAATCCTAAATATATTAATATCATTATTACTAATAATAAGGATATTACTGAATCATATAAAATTAATAATCTTAATAATGATTTTATTAATAATGATAATAATACTAAAATTATAGATGATATAATTAATAATAAAGATACAGAATTATTAAAGAATAACAAAATTACATATAAGAGATTAAATTAGGAGGTATATTATGAAAGATTGTATTTTTTGTAAAATAATAGAAGGAGAACTTCCATCATCAACAGTATATGAAGATGAATTAATAAAAGTAATAATGAATATTAATCCCGCAACAGATGGACACCTATTAGTATTACCTAAAAAACATACTGTTGATATGAGAGATTTAGATGAAGAAGTATTATTACATAGTTACAAAGTAATAAAAGATACTTTATATCCTATGTTAAAAGAAAAATTAAACTGTGAAGGATTAACACTTGCTCAAAATAATGAGTTAGGTCAAGAAATAAAACATTATCATATACATCTAATACCAAGATATCCAAATGATAATGCAGATTTCCAATATAATAAAGAACAAGTACATGAAGTATCAGAAGTATTTGATAAATTAAAATAATACTAGTCTAACTAGTATTTTATTTTGTAATTATTGAATTTAAAGACATTTTTTGTTATTATAAAAAATGTACGGGAGGATTTTATGAAAAACAAAAAAATATTTATATGTCTAACATCCCTATTAGCATTATCATTACTAGTAACAGGATGTGGAAAAAAAGTAGAAGTTAAAAATGGTTCAAAGGTAGCATTATCTATTGATAAAACTAAAATAACTGCAACAGAGTATTATAATGAAATTAAGAAATCTAATATTGCTCAATTAATTGATATGATAGATAAAGATCTATTTGAAGAAAAATATCCATCAGATGATACTGAAAAAGAAGAAGTAAAGAAGCAAATAGAAGAAATCAAATCATATGTTAATGGAGATGAAGCTCAATTCCTAACACTTATCAAACAATATTTTGGTGTAGATTCTGAAAAAGAATTAGAAGAAACATTAAAATTAGAATATAAAAGAACAACTGCAGTAAAAGATTATATTAAGAAAAATTTAACAGATAAAGAAATAGAAAATTATTATAATGATAATATTACTGGTCAAATTAAAGCTAGTCATATTTTAATAACAGTCGATGTTAAAGAAGATGCTACTGATGAAGAAAAACAAAAAGCAGAAGACAAAGCATTAAAAACTGCTAAAAATATTATTAAGAAATTAGATAAAGGAGAAAAGTTCTCTGATTTGGCTAAAAAATATTCTAAAGATGAAGGAACTGCTTCTAATGGTGGAGATTTAGGATACTTCCAATTAAATGAAATGGTATCAGAATTCTCAAATGCTGTTAAAGATTTAAAGAAAAGTGAATATACTAAAGAACCAGTAAAAACTGAATATGGATACCATATCATTTTAAAAACTGATGAAAAAGATAAAGAAGAATTAGATGATGTTAAAGAAGATATTAAAACTAAATTAACAGATCAAAAGATTCAATCAAGTAATACAGTATTCTATGAAACATTAATTGAAATTAGAAAAGAAGCTAAAATTAAATGGAATGATTCAGAATTAAAGAAAGCATATGAAGATCATATGAATGAATTAATTGAGAATGCTAGATCAAGTACTAATAAAACTCAAACTAATTAATAAAAAAAAGAATTGATTAATTTCAATTCTTTTTGTATATAACAAATTCCTTATTAATATAAACTGTACTATAATCAGTATTATTTTCCATATATTTATAAATAGGATAACTAGTATCAATTAACATATAATCAAAATTATATTTATCAAGTAAATTATCTACATTTTTATTTAAATAAACTATCTTTAAATAATCTTTATAGTTGTATTTACCATATAAATCTGCTCTACCATCTATAAATACAGGAACATCATTATATACTAATTCTCCTCCATAATTATACATATTAAATAATCTTTCAGGTTTTTCTTTCTTTATATAATTAATTACTTCTTCATTTAAATAACAATAATATTTAATATTAAATAAACTGTTTATATTTCTAATAAATCCCAAAAGTAAAAATATAGTAAAAATACTAATACATATCTCAGTACCCTTATCTTTCTTAATCTTAGATACATAATTAAATACTATATAATTCATAACTATATAAGTAAAGAACCAAAATCTAATACTCTTTAATCCTAAATAAGCTACAAATCCAAATAGAATTAAATCCATAAATTCTATTTTTTTCTTACTAAATAACATAGTCATAATAATAAATACTAATAAAAATAAATACATATAACTAGTAAAATCATTTAAATTAGTTGCCTGCCATTCACTAATATTTTCTAACATAGTAGTATCTAACATATTAGTATATGGATATATAAACATCTTAAAACCATGAATATTTATACATACACAAATCATACATAAAATCATTACTATAAAATACTTTCTTAATTTAACTTTACTTAGCCTATTAGCTTCTATCTTATGAAATTGAAATTGGAATAAACCAGTAATCATAAATATAAAACATAATAAGTAAGGTAAATTACTACTACCTCCATGTACATTTGCCCATATAATACTAATTAATGGTAAAAAATAAATCTTTTTAGAATCTTCATTCTTATATAAATCATATAAGAAATAAAAACTAAGCCCTAATAAACAAAAACTAATAATATGAGGTCTTACTTGTATAAAAGGAATAATTATTAAGAATAATAATATCCAAAATAAAGTAAATGGGATATTCTTAGTTAAATTATCTTTATTTGGAATAAATAAAATCATTAATAATAGAATAATAAATACTCCTAAATATATAAGTATATATAAATTACCAAATATATATTTTAAAGTATAAATTATAAGTTCAAATAACCATTCATGACACATCCAATACTTAGAATAAGTAAACCAAGAAAATACATCATGAGTAATAATTCCATTCTTAAATATATATTCCCCTGCTTTTAAATGCCATAAAAAGTCTGGATCTACTTTAAAAAAAGTAATAGAGAATAAACCTATAGAAAAAATTAAACAAAAAACAAATATTAATAGTTTATTCTTCTTCATATACTAATCCTTTCTGGTACATTGACTGTTTAATTTTATAATTAAGTTCTTCTCCTTCATATTTCTTACTATATTTTTTATATAATTTATCATATTCTTTTTTCGCAATATCACTAGTATCATTAAAATTATAATTAGTTAGAACTTTATAAATTATTTCAGAATCATATCCTAAATTAACTAAATCTGTAGTAATTTTCTTTCTAAGAACAGATCCCCCTCTTGTTCTATTAGATTTAAGTAACTTACTAACTAATTTATTTAACTTCTCTAATTGAAGTTCTTCAGTAAATACATCAATATTATCATCTATTATTTTATTAGATATTCCTTTATCCTGTAATTCTCCTCTAATTTTATAAGGTCCTTTAGAAGTAGTAATAATCTGACTATTAATAAATCCTTTAGTAAAACTATCATCATTTAAATAACCTTGTTTTACTAATTTCTCAATTGCATTATCAACTAAGTCAATTGGATACTCTTTCTTAATTAAGAAATCTCTAGTATCATGAACACTTTTAAATCTAGATTTTAGAGACTTTAAAGCTACATAATAAACATCCCATTCAAGATTATATTCATTAATCTTAGGAATATCAGTTACTTCTTTTTTTAATAATAATTCAAATTTTAAAATGGTTTCTTCATATAAAGACAATTCTCTACCATCTTCTAGATAGACTTTATATTTACCATTGGTACTTTTCTTATACTTAGTAATCTTCAACTTCATCACCCATTATTATTATATCAAAAAAAGAGACTTTATTTGTCTCTTTTTTTCACCTCTATAAGGCCTTCAGAAACCTCTTCAAGGGCCCTTCCAATATTCTTTTTACTTTTGTACTCGGATTCAGGCATTTGTAAATATCCCTCTCGAGAAATTTGTTTACTTCTTCTAGCTGATATGTGAACCAATTCATATTTAGAATCAACTATATTAAGTAATTTATCGATAGATGGATATATCATAATATCACACTCCCTATCTTTACTATAAATTAGTAAATGTAAAATATCAAGTAAACTGACAAAATTAGACACATTAAATTTACAAGCATATTTACAAGCACAAAAAAAAGAGACAAAGTCTCTTTATCTTTTAAATGAACTCTTAGTAGTACCATCATCAAGAGTATACATATCTGTTAATGTATCTTTCTCTTGATCAGTCAATATATGTGCAACATGATCCATATTTACACCAATTAATGATAAGTTGTCAACTATATCTCCATGAGATAGATTCATATCAGCATCTTTTACTCTGTCATAGCAATCATCTAATGTATTACCAGAATCAAATATTATATGTGTATAGTTAGAATCTACAATATCCCAAGAATATAATTGGAAGAAAGTAATCTTATCATCACTTTGTTTTTGTCTAACTAAAATAGAATCACTTAGTATACAACCAGTAGATTTTATTGTAGTTCCATCTTCTTCATGAACAGTTCTATATTCAGGAACTCCATCAGTACCAATTCTAAAATCAGTAACATCACCAATAAAACCATTCATTTTACAACTTCCATTAGAAGTTAACACTCTATTTACTTTTTCACGATCTAATTCATTTAAACTCATTAGTACACCTCCTTAGAAAGGTAATTTCATATTACCATTAGATACTTGTTTCAGCATCTTTTTCATTTGATCAAACTGTTGTAGTAATTTATTTACTTCTTGTACAGAAGTTCCAGAACCTTTAGCAATTCTTGTCTTTCTACTTGCTTTTATAATATCTGGATTTCTTCTTTCCTGAGGTGTCATAGATAAAACTATAGCTTCAACATGTGCCATTTGTTTAGGATCAATTTTAATATTATTTAATCCCATCTTTTTAGCACCAGGAATTAATTTAATTAAATTCTCTAAAGGTCCAAGCTTTTTCATTTGTTTCATAGTTGATAAGAAATCTTCTAAATCAAATTTACCTTGCATCATCTTTTTAGCAGTCTTCTCTGCTTCTTTTTCATCTATTGATTCAGTAGCTTTTTCAACTAAAGAAACTATATCTCCCATTCCTAAGATTCTTCCAGCCATTCTTTCAGGATCAAAAGAATCTAATCCATCTAATTTTTCACTTACACCAATAAACTTAATTGGTACATTTGTAAGATGTCTTACTGATAAAGCTACTCCACCTCTAGTATCTCCATCTAACTTAGTTAAGATAACACCAGTAAGTGGTAACTTATCATTAAATCCTGTAATAACATTAATAGCATCTTGTCCCATCATAGAATCAATAACTAATAGAATTTCTTGAGGATTAACTTCATTCTTTATATTATCTAACTCATCCATTAATTCTTCATCTACATGAAGTCTACCAGCTGTATCTATAAGAACATAATCATATTTATTCTCTTTAGCATAATTAACAGCATTTTTAGCTATTTCAACAGGATCTTTCTTTCCTTCTTCGTATACTTCTATATTTAATTGTTTTCCAAGTTGTTTTAATTGATCTATAGCCGCAGGTCTATATACATCGCATGCTACTAATAATGGTTTCTTACTATGTTTCTTTCTTAAGAAGTTAGAAAGTTTACCAATAGTAGTAGTTTTACCAGAACCTTGTAAACCCACTAACATAAGTATTGCAGGATTACCATTCATATTAAGAGGAGCACTCTCTCCACCTAACAACTCAGTTAATTCATCTTTAACAATTTTAACAAATAAATCACCTGGATTAATACTAGATGCAACTTCTTCACCTAAAGCTTTTTCTTTAACTGTATTTGTAAATTCTTTAACTACCTTATAGTTAACATCTGCTTCAAGTAATGCAAGTCTAATTTCACGCATCATATCAGAAATATTATCTTCAGTAATCTTACCATAACCCTTTATCTTATGTATGGCATTTTGTAATCTGTCTCCTAAACTCTCAAACATAATATCACCTATCAATTATTATAACAAAATACTATTGTTATTACAAAGAAAAAATAGTGATTACTCACTATTTTAATCAAATGAATTATCATCATCGTCATCATCATCATCTAATGTTAAATCAATTAAAGGCGCAGTTGTTGTAGGTTCAACCATTCCATTATCTCCAATTACTGGATTAGCAAAATCTGGAATACCTTCTATAGATGGTACTTCTTGTTTAACTTCAGTCTTTTCTGCAGCTGGAGCAGAATCAAGTGGTGTAATTAAAGGTTCTGAAGGTCCAATACTAAATCCACTTTCTTCACCATTAACAGTTTGAACTGGTGGCGTCTTTGGAATCTCTAATTTTTGAGATTCTGTAGCAGGAACTGAAATTGGAGTTGGCTCTGGTATTGGCATTGATATAGGTGCTGGCATTGGAGCAGGTGCAGGTTGAGGAGCACTCATTCCACTTCCTCCACACCAAATATTAACAACATCACAGTTTCCAGATAAAGGAGATGGATTAGGCATTTCCATTTTAACAACTAATGGAATTCTAAATCCTAAACCGAATCCTAAACAAGTTCCTGGTTGTAATGACTTTTGTTTTTCAATAATTTCATCTGTAATATGAGGAACCATCTCTCTAATATATTTAATATCAGCAGGATGGTTTAATTTAAATATTAAGAAATTTGTACATTGAGAAATAACGTTATCTGAAAGTTCTACAGGTCTTTGAGTAATAATACCTAAAATAACTCCATATTTACGTCCTTCCTTAGCAATTCTTTCGAATATATTATATCCAAATAAGAATCTATCATTATCAGCTTGAATATATCTATGAGCCTCTTCAAGAATTATATGGAAAGGAATACTTCCTCTATTTTTCAATGCTTTGGCAAAATCAAATATTAATCTAGAATAAATCTTAACTAATACTTTAGCAAATTCATCATCTATATCACTTAAGTTAATATTAACTATTTGATATTTTCTACCATTATTAATTAATAATGATGATAAGAAACTCTCTAAAGATACATAATCAGGTACATCAAAGTATTTAGCATTTTCTCCAACTATTAAAGAATGTAATCTAACTCTTATAGTAACTGAATCACCATAAGTTTGTTCATTTCTTAACCATCCTTCACTAATTAAAGTAAAGTTTAATGCTTTCTCTAAAGTATCTAATGTAAAGAATACTCCACCTTTTGGTTCATAATCATCATATTCATCTTTAATAAATGAATTAAGATATTCTTGCATTAAAACACTTTCAGTAAAGTTACCAGAATTATCTATTAAGAAACATTCTCTAAATTTACGAACATAACCAACACCTTGTACAGGAGCCTCTAAGTTAAATTCATCAGTAGAACAGCTTGCTAAAATAGAGAATATTTCATTTCTCTTATTAGGAGCTGTTTCATTTGTATATAAAATATTAACAATAGCTTTAGCAATTAAATGGTTTTTATATGCTTGTGCATCCATATCATTTTGACTAAATACTAATGCTAACTTTAACATTCTTTCAATTATAGGTAATTGTGAATGAGAAGTACATTGTAATAATAAAGCTAAATCATCTCTATTTAATAAGTAAATAGGTAAACGTAATTTCTCACCTTTTCCTTCAAGTTCATTAGTTGTAATAAATCTATAATTATAACTATTATTAATAACATTTAAATTACTAAATGCATTATAGTATTCACCTGAAGAGTCAAATATAACAATATTAGCTTTATAAGGATTAAGTCTTTGATCATGAAACATATTTTGGAATAATCTAGATACTCCACAAGATTTACCTGATCCAGTATTACCAAATATAGCAAAATGGTTACTGAAGAAATTATTAACATCTAAGAAAATCTTAGTTCCATCATATAATGGACTCATTCCTAATTCCATAAAACCATTTGTATTAGTACCAGTAATTAAAGGGATTTCAGAAGGATCAATAATTCTAATCTTAGCATCTAAAGATGGTTTTCTAATAGTACCACCTAGCAGTTTATTACCTGCTATTTCTCCTAAGAATCTAGCTTTTACTAAGTTTCCATCTACATCATTTACTTCTCCAAGTATTTTTTTATCAGAATCTTCAAAAACTATATGTAAATTCATTAAATTTTGGGCCATTTCTGTTCCATCTTTTAATAAAATATTACATCCTTCATTACTAATATAAGAAATTCTATCAAACATAAGATTTCCCCTCTTTCATTCTTCTCACAAACACCCTATCATAACTTAAATTATACAATTAATTTTACAACTTAACAAGATAAAAATAAAAAGAAATCTACTTATATAAGATTTCTTCTATTTCTTCTTTTAGCTTATTATCTCCTATTAAAGAAATAATCTTCTCACGTTTTTCTTTGAGTTTAAGTGTTCTTTCATATTCTAATAACTTATCAGTAACAATATGTACTTGTTTAAAGAGAGCATTACGACTAACTTTATATTGTTCTGCCATCTCGGAAAAACTTAAATTATTAAAATAATAGTCTTCAAAATACTCTTTTTGTTTACTAGTAAGCAATTCTCCATATATATCATATAATTCACTATATAAAACAAAATCTTCCATTTACATCATATCCTTAAATAATCCATATATATATTTTTCAATATCAAATACTTGTAAATCATCTTTAGTTTCACCTAAACCAATATATTTAACTGGAATATTAACACATTCTTTAATAGCAAGTACTATTCCACCTTTAGCAGTTCCATCTAATTTAGTTAAAACTATACCAGTAATATTAGTAATTTCTTTAAATGCTTGAGCTTGACTAATACCATTTTGTCCAGTAGTAGCATCTATAACTAATAAAGTTTCAGTTGCTCCTCCATCTATTTGACCATCTATTACCTTATTAATTTTTTCTAACTCTTTCATTAAATTAACTTTATTTTGAAGTCTTCCTGCAGTATCAATTAAAACAACATCATAGTTTTCTTTTTTCGCAAGTTCTAATCCATCATAAACAACACTTGCTGGATCACTTTCTTCTTTACCATAGAATCCTGCTTTTACTTTATCAGCCCACTCTTTTAATTGTTCAACAGCTCCTGCTCTAAAAGTATCAGCTCCTACCATTAATACCTTTTTCTTTTCATCAATAAATTTATTAGCAAGTTTAGCAATAGTAGTAGTTTTACCAACTCCATTTACTCCAATAAATAATATTACAGTTGGTCCATTATCATTAAAATTAATCTTATTACTTAATACTTCATCATTAACATAAATAATAAATAACTCATCAACTATAATTTCTTTTAATTCAGATGGATCAGTAATATGTTCTTTATTAACTCTATCTCTTAATCTATCAATAAAATCCATTACAGTATTAACACCAATATCTGCCATAATTAGAATTTCTTCTAACTCATCAAAATATTCATCAGTAATCTTACTATATTTATTTGTAAGATTAGCAAGTTTAGATACAAATCCTTGTCTAGATTTAGTTAATCCTTTTTCATATACTTTAACAGATTCTTTTACTTTTTCCTTTTTAGCTTCTTTCTTCTCTTCAACTATAGGTTCTTCTTGATCTATAGCTAAAGGATTAAGACCATCATCTTCTACTTCTTCATTTTTAACTTCTTCTACGACTTTTTCTTCAACCTCTTCGTGAGATCCTTTAAACATATTTTTAATTTTGCTAAATAATCCCATTATGTTCACCTCTTTATGTATTATAACAATATTCTAATCTTCTGAGTAGTCTTCATCAACAATATCTTGATATTTTTTATGCTCCCAAGATATAGATAATACTCCTGGTTCAGCACTTAAATTTTGTATTAATTTTTCAACTAATTCTACCCTACTAGTTTCAATATTAGCAGTTAATTTAACATCATCATTAGAATTAATTTTCTTATCTAATGATTTAAGTTTTAATTCTTGTTTCTCAATATATTTTGAGAATGAACTACGTATTATTACTTCAACATCTTTTTGACATAGAATTGTAACATTACATACTTCTTTATAATTCTTTTCTACATGATGCATTATAAATAATGATATTAAACGTAAAAGTATATTAGATATTAAAACAAATATAGTACCAATAATTGATTCCCAAACCATACCTGTAGATGTTAATAAACCAATAGCAGCAACACACCACAATGTAGCAGCAGTATTAAGTCCTCTAATGCTCTTACCATCTTTAATAATCATACCAGCACCTAAGAAACCTATACCAGATACTATTGAAGATGCTATACGACTTGCATCATGATCTGTATAAGCATAAGTTGCATAATTAAATAAAAATGCTCCAATACTTACTAATACATAGGTTCTTAATCCTACAGAACCATGTCTATATTGTCTTTCTAATCCAATAACAATACTTAATAATAAACAAATAACTAATCTAATTACAAAAATATTTAAATCCATATACTAGCCTTCCTTTTCAAGAGAAAGTATATCATAAATTTTAACTTTATCCAAATTTAAGTATTAAATATTTAAAAAAAGATATATAATTAAATTATAATAAGGAGGATATTATGGGAAAAGGAAAAGATTTAGAGGAAATGGTTGAACGAAACACAAAACATATTTGGTGGCTAACAATAGTAATGATAGTATTACTAGTAGCCGCAGCACTTGGAGGATATTTGGCTGGAGCAAGTAGAATTGCAAATGAAGTAGTTGAACAAAAAAAGGAAGTAGAAGAAAAAGGAAAAGAAACAAATAAAGAAACACCAACAGAAGTAAAAGAAATAGATTTATCTAAATCATTAAATACAAAGAATTACACTTATAGTAGTTTAACAGATAAAGATCAAGATCTTGGAATAACAATTAAAATAAACAATGATAAAAAAAGTGTAACAGTTTCATACAATACAAAAGCTCTTAACAGTATTTCAAGTGTTACTCATTCAACATCTGGAGATAATTATAGTAACGAAATAAAAGGATTCAATAAAAATATTAAGTCTACATTTATTAGTGGTATTGGTCAAGATGTAACAGGTACAGTTTTCTTCTTCTTAACAGAAGACAATACAGTTCAATATGTAAAACTATTTAATAGAGAAACAGATTCACAAGGAAATACTTACTATACAACTTATTGGTCACATGGTGATAATACTACTCCTATAAGTACAGATACAAATGATGTTGTAAAACTATATGGAGCTAATGTAAGTGCACCAATGTCGTCTGGTTTCTATACAACTTTAGCAGCAAAAGCAGATGGTAGTTTCTACGATTTAAATGAAATAGTAAAATAAGTCACAATAGTGACTTTTTTTATTTCTTACATAGACAAAAATAATAATTTATAGTATAATCCATATGTTAGTTCTTTATACGAAAGAAAGGAGAAATTATGAATAACAAAAAAACCAATGGAACAAAGATAATTGTTTTAGGTGGTTTAGGAGAAGTCGGAAAAAATATGTATTGTGTAATGCATAATGACTCTATCGTAATAATTGATGCCGGTGTTAGTTTTCCAGAAAGTGAACTAATGGGGGTAGATTATGTTTTACCTGATTTTACTTTCTTAAAAGAAAACGAAGATAAAATTAAAGCGTTATTAATTACTCATGGACATGAAGACCATATAGGAGGAATACCATTCTTATTACAATCAATAAATATTCCTGCTATATATGCGCCTAATCATGCCAAAGAGTTAATTGCGGTAAAATTACAAGATAGAAATATAAGATTCGACAATTTATTTGTATATACAGATAAAACTAAACTTAAATTTAAAGATATTGAAATAGAATTCTTTAGAATTACACACTCTATTCCAGATTCACACGGAATAAGTATTAAAACTCCAGATGGAAGAATAGTAACAACGGGAGATTACAAATTTGATTTAACTCCTATTGGACCTATGGCTGATCTATATAAGATGGCCTCTCTTGGAGAAGAAGGAGTAGACGTTTTAATTGGAGATTCTACAAATGCACTAAATGAAGGATTTTCTAATAGCGAATCAGTTGTAGATGAAACATTAAATGAAATGTTTGATAAATGGAAAAATAGTCGTATTATAATTGCAACATTCGCATCAAACATTTATAGAGTTAAACATATCTTTGAAACATGCTATAAACATAATAGAAAAATATGTATATTCGGTAGAAGTATGGAAAACAATATAAATATCTCTCTAAATGGAGGATATATTGACCATAAAGAATTATTAGTTTCCCCTGAAGAAGCTAATAACTTAAAACCAAATGAAGTCGCAATACTTTGTACCGGTACTCAAGGAGAACCACTTGCGGCATTATCAAGAATTGCAAATGGTACACATAAACAAATAAAATTAAGACCAGATGATGTAGTAATATTCTCATCAAGCGCAATTCCAGGAAATGCACTAAGTATTTCTAAAACAATTAATAGATTATATCTAAAAGGTGTAAAAGTTTATACTAATAATATTCTTCAAGATTTACATACATCAGGACATGCAAATGAAGAAGAAATAAAATTAATGATTAGATTGATAAAACCAAAATATCTAGTGCCATTCCATGGAGATTATAGAATGTTAAAGAAACAAGCTAATATTGGTATTAGTTGTGGAATTCCTAAAGATAATACATTCATTCTAAAAAATGGAGATACTTTAAATCTAGTAAATCATGAATTATCTAGAGGAGAAAGTAAACCAGGAGCAGATATCTATGTAGATGGTAACAGAATTGGAGAAGTTGGTGGAGCCGTTTTAAAAGATAGAAAGATAATGGCAAACGATGGTATTTTAGTTGTAATAGTAAATGTTGATATGAAAAAAAGAGAATTACTAATAACACCAAATATAACTACAAGAGGATTTATATTAGTAAATGAAAATGAAGAACTAATACATAAAATAGAAAACAAAGCAGAACAAGTAATAACTACTTCTCTTGCTAATCCAAAGACAACATTCGCTATATTAAAAACTGAAATAACTGATACATTATATCCATTCATTAATAATTTAACAGGTAGAAAACCAATTATACTACCAGTAATATTAGATATAAAAAGAGAACAAAAATAGGTATCAATTACCTATTTTTTGTACTATAATAAATATGCTTAATGGAGGAAACATGAATAAACTTGGTATTATATTTGCTATGGAAAAAGAATTAGAAGAATTATTAAAAATAGTAAAATTAGAAAATAAATATACAATATTTGATTTAACTTTTTATGAATGCAAATTAAATAATAAAGATCTTGTTTTAGCAGAATCAGGAATTGGTAAAGTAAATGCTGCTAGATGTACACAAATAATGATTGATAATACAAAAGTAGATTGTATATTTAATATTGGAGTTGGAGGATCTGTATCAAATGATGTTGATATATGTGATTTAGTTATAGGAGAAAAACTAGTACAACATGATTTTGATATAACAGCATTTAATCATGAAAAAGGTTACATTCCAAATATTGGTAAAGTATTTATAGAGAGTGACCCATACCTAATTAAACTAGCAGAAGAAACTGAAATAGATACTAAGAAACATAAAGGAGTAATTGCATCAGGAGATATTTTCTGTACTGAAAAAAATATGAGTGACAAAATAGCTAGTAAGTTTAAAGCACTATGTGTAGAAATGGAAGGAGCAAGCATTGCTCAAGTATGTTACTTATCACATATACCATTCTTAGTAATTAGAAGTATTTCTGATTCTCCTAATAAAGGTAATAATAAACTTACATATCAAGAATTCTTAGAAATAAGTTCTAAGAAAGTTGCAAACTACTTAAAGAAAATAATTTCAAGAATATAAAAAAAGAGTTCATTTGAACTCTTTTATTTTGCTTCTTCTAAAGCTCTTGTTTCACGAATAACTGTTATCTTAATAGTACCAGGATATTTTAAGTTTTCCTCAATACTTTGTTTAACTTCTCTAGCAATTCTATGTGCTTCTAAGTCATCAACTTCTTCAGGTTTAACAATTACACGTAATTCACGACCAGCTTGTACAGCAAATGTCTTATCTACTCCACTAATCTTATTACCAATTTCTTCTAATTGAGATAATCTCTTAATGTAGTTTTCTAATGAATCATTTCTAGCACCTGGACGTGATGCAGATAAAGCATCAGCTATTGCAACTAAACTAGCAATTACACTAGTAGCAGCAGTATCACCATGATGAGAAGCAATTGCATTAGTAACAACTTTATCTTCATTATATTTTTTAGCAATATCTACTCCAATATCAATATGACTTCCTTCAACTTCATGATCTATTGCTTTTCCAATATCATGTAATAGTCCAGCTCTTTTAGCAAGATTTACATTTTCCCCTAACTCTCCAGCTAGAAGTCCACTTAATTCTGCAACTTCAATTGAGTGTTGTAATGCATTTTGACCATAACTAGTTCTAAAATGTAATCTACCAATTGTTTCAATTAAAGCAGGATCAAATTTAGTTAATCCCAATCTAAATGTAGCATCTTGACCTAACTCAGTAATCTTTTGTTTAAAGTCTTTACATACTTTATCATATAATTCTTCAATTCTAGTAGGATGGATTCTTCCATCTTTAATTAAGCTTTCAAGAGTTACTCTAGCAATCTCTCTACGTAGTGGATCAAAACTTGATAATACTACTGCTTCAGGAGTATCATCAATAATTAAATCAACACCAGTAATGGATTCAATAGTACGGATATTTCTACCCTCTCTACCAATAATTCTACCCTTCATTTCATCGTTAGGTAAATCTACAACAGTAACTGTTTGATCACTTGCTATATCAGCAGCATATTTTTGCATACATGAAACAATCATATCTTTAGCAGTTTTATCTACTTTTAATTTTGCTTCATTTTCTGCTTCTCTAATATATTCTGATATTTCTTTTGTCATTCCTTCTTTGACTTTACTCATTACTAATTCCTTAGCTTTATCTTTACTAAAACCAGAAATTTTCTCAAGTAAATCTAATTGTTCTTTCTTTATTTCCTCCACTTTACTTTTTTCATTTTGGATTTCTTCTTGTTTTTCAGATAGTTTATCTTCACGTTCATCTAAAGCTTGCTCACGTTTTTGATACATTTCATCACGTTTATCCATGTTTGATTCACGTTGCAATAATCTATTTTCACTTTCTTTTAATTCTGCTTTCTTTTCACGAATTTCTTTATCTAAATCCATCTTTGCTTTATGAGCTTCTTCCTTTTGCTCTAAAGCCGCATCTCTTTTTAATTTTTCTATTTCTTTCTTGGCTTGATTAATCATCATTTCAGATTTTTTTGAAACCAAATTTCCTCTAAGTAAATTAATAATAAAAGATACAACAAAGCCAATTACAAGGCCTATAACAACAAGTAAAATGGAGATTACTATTTTATTCATAAATACCTCCATCTAGACTGATTACTACCAATCTAATATTATTGTAATTTTATTTTTTAACTATGTCAAGGGTAAGAAAAACATGAATTTAGCATAAGAAAAATACTATTTATAACTACTCAAAGTATTTACAAATAGTATCATAATCATTATATTTAATTTTCTTATCTTCAATTGCCATATAGTTATCTCTTCCCTTACCAAGAATTAATACAACAGAGTTAGGATTAGCAATTGATAAAGCATAGTTAATTGCTTCTATTCTATCAGGTATTCTAATATAGTCTTTTCTATCTCCAACCATATCATCAATAATATCATCTACATCTTCATATCTTGGATCATCCATAGTAAATATAGATATATCACTATTAGACATAATAATATCTGCTATTATAGGTCTTTTTTCTTTTTCTCTTCCACCTGCACAACCAGTAACAGTAATAATTTGTTCATAATCTTTAAATGTTTCTAATATGTTTTTAATTCCATTAATAGTATGAGCGTAATCAAGTACTATAGTATATTCTTGTCCAAAATCTAATAATTCTCCTCTTCCCTTTATTGGTTCTAATTCTTTAATTCTATTAATTAATAAATCTTTATCTACTCCATATAATAAACAGATTATATAAGCAAGAGTAACATTATAAACATTATATTCTCCAATTAAAGGGCTAATAATTTTAACTCTATTATTATCATTTTTAATATAAAAACTAGTATTAGTTTTATTAAATTTAACTTCTTCAATAATATAATCATTATCTTTATTAAATCCATATTTAATTAAATTATTATTCTTAATTCCATTAAGTATATTATCATCCCCATTAACAACAACATACCCATTATCTTTAACTAAATCTAATAATTTTAATTTACATTCTACATAATTATCAAATGATTTATGAACATTTAAATGATCTCCAGTAATATTAGTATATCCAATAATATCATATTCAAAATCAATAACCCTATCATGAAGTAACGCTTCACTAGATACTTCCATAGATATTTTATTACAATCATTTTTCTTTACTTTACTTAAATCACTATATAGCTCAGAAATACAAGGAGTTGTATTATTAGTTTTATATTCCTTATCTCCTATATATAATCCATTAGTACCTAAATAAGCCATATTATCAATTAATTTACTAATAATTGTTGCAGTTGTAGTCTTACCATCAGTTCCAGTAATACCTATTAAACTAAATTCATCATTTGAAACATCATAATATTTTTTACACAATTCTCTATATACATCATTAATATTATCCACAATAATATGTGGAAAATCATTTTTAATTTCTCTATCACAAATAATAAAACTACATCCATTATTAATTGCCATATCAATATAATCATAATGATCTACATTATAACCCTTAGTAGCAACAAAAAGATATCCATCCATAACTAATCTAGAATCATCAGTAATACCTTTAATATCTATATCATAATTACAATCTATTAAGTCTTTAATCTTCTTCATATAATACCTCTAGTAATAATATAACATAAAAAAAGAAGATTATTCATCTTCTTTCTTTTTATTTTTAGTATCTTTTTCTAAACTAATATCATAGTACTCTCTAACTTTTCTTTCAATTTCATCTCTAAGTTCATGATTTTCTTTTAACATTAGTCTAACATTTTCTTTACCTTGACCAATCTTTTCTCCATTATAAGCGTACCAAGCACCAGTCTTTTCAACAATTCCAGATTCACTTGCTAAATCAATAATTTCGCCTTCACGAGAAACTCCTTCTCCATAAAGAATATCTACATTACAAGTTTTAAATGGAGGAGCAACTTTGTTCTTAACAACTTTAATACTAGTCTTGTTACCAACAACTCCATCACCCATTTTTAATTGTTCACTTCTTCTAATCTCTAATCTTACAGAAGAATAGAATTTAAGTGCTCTTCCTCCTGGAGTAGTTTCAGGATTTCCAAATAATACTCCAACTTTTTCTCTTAATTGGTTAATAAATATACAAGTAGTTTGTGTTTTATTAATTGATCCAGATAATTTTCTTAAAGCTTGAGACATAAGTCTGGCTTGAAGACCTACATGAGAGTCCCCCATCTCACCATCTATTTCTGCTTGAGGAACTAATGCTGCAACCGAATCAATAACAACAATACTAATAGCACCAGAACTTACTAAAGCATCACATATTTCTAATGCTTGCTCTCCAGTATCAGGTTGTGAAAGTAATAATTCATCTATATTAACTCCTAATTTTTCAGCATATACAGGATCAAGTGCATGTTCAGCATCAATAAAAGCTGCTCTTCCTCCTGCCTTTTGATGTTCAGCAATTGCGTGTAATGCAAAAGTAGTTTTTCCAGAAGATTCTGGACCATATATTTCTATAATTCTTCCTTTAGGATATCCACCTACACCTAAAGCTATATCTAGAGATAAACATCCACTTGAACAAACATCTACTTTCAAATGTTTATTATCTCCTAATTTCATAATTGAACCTTTACCGAATTGTTTTTCGATATCACTTAATACTTGATCTAAAGTCTTATCTTTAGATGTGTCTCTTACTGCCATTAATTTTCCTCCTTGTAAATAACTTACAATAACATTGTAATATATTATTTTTTAAATTGCAATAGTTTTTCGAACAATTGTTTTATTGTTTTGCAAATACTTTTCCCTAGAAAAAATAAAAACTCCCTATATAAAAGGGGGTTTTTTAATACTATTTATTCTTCAATTATTTTTTTTCATTATCTGAAAAAAGAATTCCTTTATTAATATGATAGTATTCAAATGCACTGACTACTGCAAGTACACATGCAATAATTAATAATCCTAAATCTACTCTAATATTCCAGAAAGCAAATGGAATATTGTAGAAGAATACTAATACTAATCCTACCATCATACAAGCTGTCTTATATTTACCAGATTTAATAGCAGCTTGAACTTTACCTTTAGTTGCTGCTTGCATCTTAATAGCATCTACAATTATATCTCTAGTAATATAAATTACAGGTATTACTGTTGGAATAAATCCATTACAAGCTAAGATTATTAATATTGGATTAACTAAAACCTTATCAGCAATAGCATCTAACATTTTTCCAGTATCAGTAACTTGATTATTTTTACGAGCAAGATATCCATCTAAGAAATCAGTTAAACTTGCAATTATAAAAATAACTCCAGCAATAATATAATTTAATTCTACAAGTACACCATTAACATCAAATATAGGGAAATTAATACCTAACAATGAAAATGGTACAATTAATAGTAATACTATAACAACAGTAAGAACTAATCTAGCAACAGTAATTTTAGTTGGTAAATTCATATAACTCTCTCCTCTCTTATAAATGAACTTAATTCATCAACTCTAGTTGGAGCTTTATTTATATTACTAACAATTATATATACAATAACTATTAATAAAAAAATACCTACTAAAATTAAAAATAAAGGCCAAATACTTTTCTTTTCTTTATGCTCAATTGTATAAGGAGATTTAACTTTATTTTCATCTTCTTCTTTTTTCTTTTTCTCTTGAGCAGCCTTTATATCATCAAGCGATATTTTAGAAGTATGTTGAAATAAGAAATTATTAAACTCATCAACAACTTTATCAGCATCAAGTCCCAAATATTTAGCATAAAGTTTAATGTTTTCTCTTAATTCATACACATCTTTAAAAGCTCTAACATTTCCACTTTCTATATTTTCTAATTGTGATGTTGAAAACTCTAAATCTTCGCATGCTTCAGTTAAACTAACGCCATTCTTAGCTCTAGTTCTCTTTAAATACTCTCCTAATTCTTTCATATTCAACACCTCTTAATAAATAATAATATAAATAAGCCATGTTCTGTTCCCTTACGGGCGACAAACATTTATCTACCTTTCGGTCCTTAACTCCATTCTTTTCTTTTGTTAAGACTCCCCTACCAATTTTGGGTTTCTAGCTCGCGGGGTTTACCATCGTTTCAGCCTTTCATTTCTAAAAGGATCGTCTCTGTGGCACTTTATGGCTCATTCCATATCTTTCGACTTAGGACTTACGCCGCCGTTAGTTAAACTACCATAGGTTATTTATTTCCTATGCACGAACACTACAGTCATCACAGACTGTGCTAGCATGGACTTTCCTCAAGAGTCGCAAGAACTCCAGCGTTTGTCTTTATATTACTATTTGTCTTCCTCTTCTTTGCCTGTTTTAGAATTATACACCATTTTTTCTAATTGTGAAAGTCTTCTTATAATATCAACATTAGTTACTTCACTAACTCCACTATTAGAAGCTGCTTCCATATTCATCTTAGAATTACGTAATTCTTGTTTTAAATTCATTATTTCAGCAAGTAAATCTGCCTTTTCCTTTTCAAGATTATTTATTATTTCTAGGAATTGCTCATAATCCCCAATAATAACATCTAGAAACTGATCAACTTCTTTTAAACGATATCCCCTAGTATCTATTTTAAACTCTTTTTCAAGGATATCTTGAGGCATCAATGTAATTTTATTTTGATACATATATATCACCAATCCCTTATACTAATATTATGTCATTATTGATATCTTTTGTCAATTATAACAAATCCCAAAAAAACATAGAAAAATAGATAAGAATATAGTATAATTAAAAATAGGTGATGAGATGAACTATCCAGGCGGAGCAAAAAAAAATAATAGTAATAATAGTTCTGATTCAATAATTTCAAAATTAAGTCATAAAAATAGAGGTATGACTCTAGAAAATGAACTTAATTTATCGAATGAATATTATAGAGAAATAGATAAAGCTTTTATTTATAAGAAGCCTACTCCTATTAAAATAACAAAAGTAGATTATCCATCAAGAGATAAGGCTGTAATAAAAGAAGCTATTTTTACAATTCCATCAACCACTGACTATAATGGCTTATATAAAGGAAAATATATAGACTTTGAAGCAAAAGAAACTAAAAGTAAAACTTCGTTTAGTCTAAATAATATTCATCTTCACCAAATAAATCATTTAAGAAATATATATAACCATTCAGGTATAGCATTCATTATAGTAAGATTTACTACTTTAAACGAAACATATTTACTTATGGTAAAAGACTTTTTAGATTATATAGATAATAATGATAGAAAATCTATACCAATAGAATTCTTTAAAGATAAAGCATACATAATAAAAGATGGATATATGCCAAGAATAGATTATTTGAAAGTAATTGATGAAATAATTGGAGGTTAACATGAAGAAAAAAGAAGTAAAAGGAAGAAAAAAAATAGAAAGAAAAGCAACAACTAATACTACTAAAAAAATGAAATTAAATTTATTTGATATAGCAGGACTATTACTAGCACTTGCAATTATATTAGTAAGTTTTAGTACATTTGGACTTATATTAACTTTAGTAGTAATTGTATTCTTAGCAATAGTTGCAGGAATATGGATATTATTAAAAAAAATTAAAAGTAAAAAGAAGAAAAGAAAAATAATTAGTATATTTCTAATATTTTTCCTATTAATGGGAATACTTGTTTTATTAGCATTCAGTGGATTTATGATTTATGTAAAAACTCAAGCTGATCCCAAATTTGAAACAACAAAACTAAATACATTAGAGGTTTCAAGATTATATGATAAGGATGGTAATCAATTTGCTAAGTTAGGTTCAGAAAACAGAGAAAAAGTTACATATGAACAATTACCTGAAGTATTAGTAGATGCAATTGTTGCTACAGAGGATTCAAGATATTTCCAACATAATGGTTTCGATGCACCAAGATTCTTAAAAGCAACTATTGGACAACTTACTAAAGGTGCAAGTGCTGGAGGAGCTTCAACAGTTACAATGCAAGTTGTAAAAAATAGTTTTACTTCTAAAGAAGCTCATGGTATTGAAGGTATAATTCGTAAATTTGAAGATATATATCTAGCAGTATTTAAACTAGAAAAGAAATATTCAAAAGAAGAAATCTTAGAGTTCTACGTAAATAACCACTTCTTAGGAGGAAATATTTACGGAGTTCAAGAAGCAGCAAATTCTTACTTCGGAAAAGATGTTTCAGAATTAAACCTAAGTGAAGCAGCAATTCTTGCTGGTATGTTTAAATCACCAAATGCATATAGACCAACTACTAATCCAGAAGCAGCAGCTGCAAGAAGAAAAACAGTATTATACTTAATGAGAAAACATGGATATATTACAAAAGAAGAAGAAGAAATTGCTAATGCAGTTCCAGTAGAATCAATTACTGCTGAAGCATCAGCTCAAAAAGCTAATCCATATCAAGGATATATTGATACAGTAGTAGATGAATTAAAAGAAAAATATGGAGTTAATCCGTATACTACTCCACTACTTGTTTATACAAACTTAGATAGAAGTAGACAAGATGCAGTAAACAGAGTATTAAATGGAGAAACATACAATTGGAAAGATGATAAAGTACAATCAGGAGTAGCAGTATTAGAGTCAGAAACAGGAAAAATACTTGCAATAGGAAATGGACGTAACGTTAACTCAAGAAATAATAGTAATGCAGACCAATTTAACTATGCAACACAAATACAAAGACAGCCAGGATCTACAGCAAAACCATTATTCGATTATGGTCCAGGTATTGAATATAATAACTGGTCAACATATACATTATTTGAAGATGCACCATATAGTTATTCAAATGGTAGATCAATAAAGAACTGGGATGGTGGATACTATGGAACTCTTACATTAAGAAGATCTTTAGCACTATCTCGTAACATTCCAGCATTAAAAGCATTCCAACAAGTTGATAACGCTAAGATAATAGAATTTGTTACTAACTTAGGAATCAATCCAGAAATAGCAGATGGAAGAATTCATGAAGCTCACTCAATTGGAGCCTTCACTGGAGTTTCTCCATTACAAATGGCTGGAGCATATGCAGCATTCTCAAATGGAGGATACTATTCAGAACCATATGCAGTTACAAAAGTAGTTTGGAGACAAACAAAAGAAACAAAAGAATATAAAGATTCAAAAGATTATGTTAAGAAAAGACAAGTTATGTCTGATGCAACAGCATTTATGATCGCAAGTGTATTACAAGACGTTGCATTAACAGGTGGAACACCAAGTAATGTTGCTTGTAAAACAGGAACAACAAACTATGATGATAAAACAATGGATGACTACAACATGCCATGGGATGCAATTAGAGATTCATGGGTTGTAGGATTCTCAACAAAAACAACTATCGGTATGTGGTATGGATATGACTGGTTAACAAAAGAACAAATTGCTCAAGGATATATCCTACACAATATACCAGCAACAATAGCAAAAGATAGACTATTCAATGCATTAGTTTCATCTGGAGCGATGGAATCAAATCGTACAGCATTCCAACAACCAGCAAGTGTTGTTAAAGTTGCAGTATCTTCAGGAAGTAATCCTGCAAAACTTGCATTTAATGGACAAAACGCAGTTTATGAATACTTCAAGAAAGGTTTTGAACCAACAGAATATGATTTGACTAATTACAAATTACCTGCACCAAGCAATTTAAAAGCTACAGTTGGAACTGGTAAATTAGTACTTTCTTGGGGAGCAGTAAATCCTGGAGAAGCAGGAAAAACAGAATATGGAAAATTTGGTTATAATGTTTATAAAGATGGAGTACTACTAGATTGGACAGATAAAACTTCATATACATATACAGGAAGTAATATCTATGGAACATATAAAGTAGTCGCTACATATAAATCATATAGTGGAATTCAAAGTTCAGAAGCAATATTAAAAGTTGAAGAAGAAAAACCTGAACCAGAAGAACCTATTGTACCTACTCCAAGTCCTTCTGAAGAACCATCTCCAAGTCCATAATAAAAAGGAATTCAAATGAATTCCTTTTTTATATATTCTTTTTCTTTTCAATACAGATATCTATTAATTTACACTCACTACAATTTGGCTTTATTGCTTTACAATGATATCTACCAAATAATACCATTTGTAAATGTCTCTTAGCCCACTCCTCTTTAGGATAATACTTCATAAGTTTCTTCTCTATCTTTAATACATCATCTTTTTTACTAGCAAGTTTTAATCTTTTAGATACCCTTTCTACATGAGTATCTACTGCAATAGCAGGTTCATTATAATACTCACTTAAAAACACATTAGCAGTCTTTCTACCAACTCCAGGAAAAGTAGTAAGTATTTCTCTATCTCTTGGAACAACACCATTATATTCATTGTCTATTATAGTCGCAATATTCTTAATATAAGAAGCTTTCTTTCTAAATGACCCAACTGGTCTAATTATCTTTTCTAAGTCCTCTAAAGGAGCTTCTTTAAGTTTAGAAAGAGTATTATACTTACTAAATATAATAGGAGTAACAGTATTAACTCTTTTATCAGTACTTTGAGCACTTAATACTATCGCAATAAGTAATTCATAATCATTATTATATATGAGTTCACATTTAGGATTAGGAAATAAATAATCTAAATATTCACTAATATTATTCGTCTTCATCAAACCAATTCCATTCTAAAGTATCAAGATCTATATTACTATCATTATACTTATCTTTATTTTCATTTCTCTTTTTACGATTCTCTTCTACATCTTTAACAGTCTTAATACCCTCTGTCTCTTATACACATCTGACGCTGCCGACGATCTTACGCTTGTAGATC
>CALYOH010000007.1 GCA_945228905.1 uncultured Caryophanales bacterium | reverse complement strand
GAGATGTAGAGAGGTCTCGTGGGCTCGGAGATGTGTATAAGAGACAGCATCTGATATAGATCATGTAGAAGAATTTTTAGAAAGACAATTAACTTTTTTAAATAATTCTTCAGTTGTTCCAAAATATAGAGAACTTGAAGATATAGGAAATAGTGAAGTCCTAGCTTATCGTGTTCATGAGAATGATGATTGGTTTGAAACAAATCAAAATATTATATTTTCAGTTCGTAAATATGATGGAGATATTTTTGATGGAAATAAAGACTATGACTTTCCTGCAATTCATTTCGCTCTTTCTAGAGAAAATGGTAAACCAACTTGTTTTATATATGGAATTCAATCTATTAATGGGATGCATGATGAAGACGTAAAAAAAGATATTCAACCAATTAGAAAGAGTTTACGCAATAAATATGTATCTCCTGATTTTATGATTGGACTAAGTTTATTCTTAGATTTTCTATATGATAATAAAATAGAAGATATAGAAGTTCCTATATTACAAGTATTTAATTATCCATATCATGAACATTTATCTTCTAGTATTTATGATAATTATAGCGGATATACAGAAGAAGATAGAGAAGAGATAGAAAGATTGTATGAAAAAGGGGATAGAAGTGATAAAGTACTTGATTATATGCATACTAAAGGAATGGTATCTAGATTTGTAGATAAACAAGATTTAATTTGTCAAAATAAAACAGAACGCTTTTATAATACATTTTTAGAATTAATAAGAAGATATCCTTGTATAGAACTTATAAGTGAACCATTTATTCATAGTGAAAATATGAAAATACATTTAAATGGAAAGATTGATTTGTTTTCTAATTTAAACACAAAAAAAAGAACTTATTAGTTCTTTTTTCTTTATTATAATTTTCTATATAAACCAATTACTTTACCTAAGATTGTACACTCTTTTAATATAATAGGTTCCATAGTATCATTTTCAGGTTGTAGTCTAAAATATCCATCTTCTTTATAAAATGTTTTAACAGTTGCTTCATTATTATCGTTCATAGCAACAACAGTCTCACCGTTTCTAGCAGTATCTCTTCTTTCAACAATTAATATATCTCCATCATAGATACCAACATTAATCATAGATTCACCTGATACAGTTAAAGAAAATATATCATTCTTTGTTGTTATTAAATTTGTAGGTAAAGAGAAAAACTCATCAGGCATCTCAATAGCCTCAATAGGAGTACCTGCAGTAACTTTTCCAAGTAAAGGAACTTCTACAACTTTATCATCTTGAGTTTCTAAATATTCATTTGGAACTAATATTTCAATTGTTCTATTCTTTTTAGGATCTTGTTTAATATATCCTTTTTCCTCTAATTTCTTTAAATGGAAATGTATTGTTGCCGGAGATGATAAATTAGCTTCTTTACCAATCTCTCTAACCGTAGGTGGATAACCATTTTTAGCGATTAATCTTTTAAGTATATCTAATATAATCTTTTGTTTTCCAGTTAACTTCTCCATAGTATTCCTCCTTCATAAATTAAGTTTACCATCAATAGTGTAAAATGTCAAACAAATGTTTTAATTACTATTGACCCGAAAGAATGTTCGATATATAATAAAGGTGTAATACGAAAGGAGAGAATTTTATGTCAGAACGTATTAAAACAGGTTTAATTATTGTGGGGATTTACTTAATTTTCTTACTATACTTATTTTTTGTAAGTTGTAGATTCGAACAATTAGAAAAAAATTCTGTCGAAGAACAAACAAGTATCGCTATTAAATTAAGTAAATAATTAACCTGTAAAAATCCAGATGTTTACATCTGGTGGAGGAGGAACATAGTTACTTTTAGGTTTTCTTTACTCTTCTTTCGTATTTACTAAAAGTAACTAAAAAGAAATAATAATTTCAAAATTATTATTTTTTTTGTTATACTAGAAATGGTGATTAATTATGAAAAAAATATTACTTGTAGATGGAAATAACTTAGTATTTAGAAGTTATTACGCAACTGCTTATAGTGGAGTAATTATGCGTAATTCTAAAGGATTCCCAACTAATGCATTATATGGATTTATTAATATGATGAATAGAATCATAAGAGAAGATAAACCAGAATACATATTAGTTGCTTTTGATAAAGGAAAAACGTTTAGACATGAAGCATATGATGAATATAAAGCTGGTAGAAGTGATACACCTGATGATTTAAAAAAACAATTTCCGGTAGCAAAAGAAGTATTAAATGCAATGGGTATTAAATATCATGAAATGGATTATTATGAAGCAGATGATATTATAGGAACATTATCATATCAAGCACATATAGATTCAGATTTTGATTGTGAAATAATAAGTAGTGATAAAGACTTACTACAATTAATTGAAGATGATGTAATAGTAAGAGTATTAAAAAGTAATGATCATATAATGATGGATAGAAATAAATTTATAGAAACATATGAAGTAGAACCAATAAGAATGATAGATTTAAAAGCCCTTATGGGAGATCCATCAGATAATATTCCAGGAGTTCAAGGAATAGGAGAAAAGACTGCTATTAAACTAATAAAAGAATATGGTTCAATAGATAATCTATATAGTAATATTGATAGTATTAAAGGTAAGATTAAAGATAAATTAATTCAAGATAAAGATAATTGCTATAAGTCTTATAATCTCGCAACTATTGTAAAAGATGTTAATTTAGACTTTACATTAGAAGATTGTAAATATACTGGAATTAATAATTTAAAGTTAAAAGAAATATTAGAAGAATTAGAATTCCATTCATTATTAAAAAAATATAATCTTATAGGAGAAGTAGAAGATAATAATGAAGTAAAGAAAAATGATGAATTAATAATAAAAGATATTAAAGACTTTGATTATAATAAAGACTTCTCATTCTATATAGAAAGCATGGGAGAAGTATATAGTAAGAGTGATATCTTAGGAATAAGTTTCTATGATGGAGAAGCAGGATATTTCTTAAAGGAAGAAGAAATATCTAAATATAAAGATTTATTTACAACTAATAGTAATAAATATACTTATGATTTAAAGAAATGTATAGTTTTATTAGATAGATATAATATTAAAATAAATAATTGTAATTACGATACATCTTTAGCAGCATACTTATCAGATTATGAAATTAAAGATGATATAAGCTTTTTAGCAAATACTATGGGTTATGATATACCTAAATTTGAAGATGTATTTGGTACAATTAAAAGACCAATGCTAGTAGATGATGATAAATTACACAATGTAACTATTTCAAAAGCAAAATTTATTTATGATTCAAAAGAAGAATTATTAAATAAGATAAAAGAGTATAATGAAGAAGAATTATTTAATAATATAGAAATGAAACTAGTATATGCACTTGCTGATATGGAATTAACTGGTATTAAAGTAGATAAAAAATACTTAGAAGAAGTAAGAGATGAATTAGATATTAAAATTAAAAATCTAGAAAAAGAAATATATTCTTTAGCAAATAAAGAATTTAATATTAATAGTCCAGCTCAATTATCACAAGTTCTATTTGTAGATATGCAAATACCATATCCAAAGAAAGTAACTAATGGTAAATATTCAACTAATAAAGATATTTTAGATAAAATTAGTTTTGTTAATCCTATAGTAGATAAAATATTAGAATATAGAATGTTATCTAAATTATATTCAAATTATGCAGTGGGTTTAATAAACGAAATAAGAGAAGATGGTAGAATTCATACTACTTATACACAAACACTTACACGTACAGGTAGATTATCAAGTATTAGTCCAAATCTTCAGAATATACCAGCAAGAGATGAATATAGTAGAATGATTAGAAAAGCATTTATTCCAGATGAAGATTCAGTATTATTATCAAGTGACTATTCACAAGTAGAATTAAGAGTATTCTCATCACAGGCAAAAGCCACTCAAATGATAGAAGCTTTAAAAAATGATTTAGATATTCATAGTAAGACAGCGAGTGATATTTATCATGTACCAATAGATCAAGTAGATAAAACTATGAGAAGAACTGCTAAAGCAGTAAACTTTGGTATAATTTATGGAATAAGTAGTTTTGGATTATCAGAAGATTTAGGTATAAATGTTGCAGAAGCAAAAGACTTTATAGATAAATATTTAGATGCTTTTCCAGGAATTGGAGAATATATGGAAAATGAAAAGAAAGAAGCATATTCTAATGGTTATGTAACAACTCTAATGAATAGAAGAAGAGTAATACCAGAATTAATGTCTAAGAACTATATGATTAGAAGTAGTGGAGAAAGAATGGCTCTAAATACTCCAATCCAAGGAACCGCTGCTGATATACTTAAAAAAGCAATGGTAGAACTATATGAAGAATTATTAAAAAGAAAATTAAAAACGAAGATTCTTCTACAAGTACACGATGAATTAATATTAAATGTTCATAATGATGAATTAGAAGAAGTAAAGAAATTAGTAAGAGATATAATGGAAAATACATATAAATTACAAGTACCATTAAAAGTAGAAATAGAAACAGGAACTAACTGGTACGAAGCAAAATAGGAGTGATAACATGCCTGAAAAACCAGAAGTAATGACAGTTGTAAAAAAACTAAAACCAAAATTAATAAGTAGAACAATAAATAACTGTAATGTATATTGGAATAATATAATTGCTTATCCTACAAGTGATGAGTTTAGAAATAAAATAATAGGTCAAAAGATACATGATATAACTACAAGAGGTAAATTCATAGTTTTAGAATTAGATGACTATCATTTACTTATTCATTTAAGAATGGAAGGTAAATTCTTCTTTAGAGATGAATTAGATGAAATAACTAAACATGAACATGTAGAATTTGATTTAGATAATTGTATTAGTATGAGATATCATGATGTAAGAAAGTTTGGTAAGATGTATCTATTTAATAAAGATGAAACATTTAATGTAAAACCATTAAGTGAGTTAGGTAAAGAATTTTATGATGATACTCTTACAAAAGAATATTTACATGATAAATTATCTAAATTAAAAGTACCAATAAAAACAGCTTTATTAGATCAATCTATTATATGTGGAATAGGTAATATTTATGATGATGAAATATTATTTATGAGTAATATTAATCCAAATAGAAAAGCCAATTCTATTACTCTAAAAGAATGTCAAAAAATAATAGATAATACAAGAAATGTATTAAATAGAGCAGTAGAGTTAGGTGGTACAACAATAAAAAGCTTTACTTCATCTGAAGGAGTTCATGGTCTATTTCAAAATGAATTATTAGTTCATGGAAAAGGAGGAACTCCTTGCCCAGTATGTGGCACAATTCTAGAAAAAACAAGAATTGGTGGTAGAGGAACACACTATTGTAAAAAATGTCAAAAATGATATAATTAGGATGGTGATTATATGAAGATAGAAATAAAAAATAAGCCAAAGAGCAAAGAAAATTATAAATTTAAGAAAGCTACTGCTAAAGGAGTAACATATGGCTTTATCGCGGGTTGGATGATATCCCAAATACTTAATAATAGAAATCAAATAAAAAATGGTGAAGATTCATTAAGACCACATATGTCAGATCCCACAGCAAAAGAAGATACAATTGATGATGAATTATTAGAAGGAGTAACTGATAAATTATTAGAAGAATATGATTTAGAAGTAGAAGGCGATGGAGAGTTTATTGATCTACAACCAAGCGGTAATTCTATCTATGGTAACTATCAAGGTGTAGATATATCAAATTTAAATGGTTATGTCGATGTAGGAGCATTAAAAGAAAATAACATTGATTATATAATTGTAAGAGCCTTCGATTGTATTGCTATGGATTATGAAAACGATAATCTAGAAGAATTAGACCTTTCATGGTTAGAAAAAATAGAAGCTTGTAAAGAACACAATATTCCATTTGGAATATATATCTACTCTAGAGCAACTACAGAAGAAATGGCAGAACAAGAAGCAGTTAAATTAATTAAATTCTTATCTAAATATAATATAAGACCAGATTTTCCTGTTTATTGGGATGTTGAAGCAGTATCTGCAGAGCCATTAAAAGATGAACATAATAATTTTGTAGATTCACAAGAATTTATTTATAATAATCCAGAACAAACTCTAAAGAATTTTAAAGCATTCGCAAAAGTAATGGAAAAATATGGATATTATACAGGTATTTATACATCAGATAATGTTTTATGCGCAATAGATCCAGATGGAACTAAGCTCGCAAACTATACAATATGGGATGCTTGTTGGAGATATGGATGGTCTGGCCCACAAATGGATTTCTATAATGACTTTAATCCAGCAACTCCAAAATATAAAGGACATGTAGATATGTTACAATTCTCATGTACAGGACTACTTCCAGGAATTGAACATGAACTTGATTGCGATTTATGCAAATATAATTATGCAGGAATTATACATGCAAAAGGATTAAACAAACCAGTTGATTATGATACATACTTTGGAAGTAATCCAACTTATAAAGAAATAGTAGATGGACAATTTCCTAAATCAAAGAAAAGATAGAATTATCTATCCTTTTTTGTAAATATTACAAAACTATTATAAAAAGATGTTATAAATATAAAAAAATATGTAATAATATATAGTAGGGTTAGAGGTGATAATATGAAAAAAACAAAAATAATATGTAGTATTGGTCCAGTAAGTAATAATGTTGAAGTAATGGAACAACTTGCATTAAATGGAATGAATTGTGCAAGAATAAATCTATCTCATGCTACAGAAGATTCTATTCTAAATACAATTGAAGTAGTAAGAGAAACTAGAAAAAGAACAGGTTTACCTATCGCAATAATGTATGATACAAAAGGTCCGGAATTTAGAACAATGAATTTTGAATTCGATGGAGTAGATATAAAAACAAATGATACTATTAAGATGGTAAAAGGTAATGTTTTAGGTAATTATAAAGAATTTAGTGTTAATCATCCAGAAGCAATAGACCACATAAATGTAGGTAATCACGTATTAGTAGATAATGCCTTATTAGATTTATTGGTAATAGAAAAAGGGCCAGATTATGTATTATTACAAGCTCTTAATGATGGATCGATTAAAAGTCATAAGACACTTAATGTTCCTGGAATAAATTTAAATTTAAAATTCATTAGTGATATAGATAGACATGATATTACATTCGCAGCTCAACATTCATGTGACTATTTAGCTCTATCTTTTGTTAATAGTGCAGAAGATGTAAGAGAAGCAAAAAGAATAGTATTAGAAGCTGGTGGAGATGCCAGAATTATATCTAAAATAGAAAGTCAAATGGGTATAGATAACATTGATTCAATAATTGCAGAATCAGATGGTATTATGATTGCAAGAGGAGATTTAGGTGTAGAAGTACCAATGGAACATCTACCAATCTTACAAAAAGAAATTATTACTAAATGTCGTGAATCAAGCAAATTTGCTATAGTAGCAACAGAAATGTTAGCGTCAATGTATGAAAGTCCAAGACCAACAAGAGCAGAAGTATCAGATATCGCAAATGCAGTAATAGATGGAACAGATTGTGTAATGTTATCAGGAGAAACAACAGTTGGTAAATATCCAATCCAAGCAGTATCATTTATGGCAAAAATATGTGAATATGTAGAATCAACAATAGACTATACAAAGCATACTGCATACAAAAGAAAAATAACTGTATCAGATACAATAGCAAAACTAGTAGTAGATGCGGTAGAGTATAATGATATTAAATTAATAGTAACTACTACAATGACAGGCTTTACAGCAAGAAAAATAAGTAATTTAAGACCAAATTGTATTACTTTAGCGTGTAGCCCATCAAACCATATAGCAGAAAAAGTAGCTCTAAACTTTGGAGTAAAACCAGTAGTAACAAAAGTATATGAATCAACAGATGAAATGGTAGAAGAAGCAAAAAGAATTGCTAAAGAAGAATTTAACTTAAATCCTGGAGATTTAATAGTATTTACTGGAGGTTTCCCTTTAGGTAAAACAAGAAGAACAAACTACATAAGAATAATAGAAATATAAAAAAGAAAATCATTATTTGATTTTCTTTTCTATTTCAAAGTATAAATCATATAATTTCTGAGTACCATTCTCTAAATAGTAGTAATGAAATATATATGGAATAAATAATAATAAAGTAATAATAAATAAAATTAATAATCCAAACAAACCAAATTGTAATGTTCCAAGTAAGAATAATATACAAGATATACCTACAAATACAGTAACAAGTAAATGTACAAATCTCTCATGTTGAAAGAATTGTATAGTTCTAAGTACTTCTTCATCTAAAACTTTATCTATTTTATTATTTTTAATTTTATCTTCTAATTCACAAATATAATTATTTAACTTTAATTTCATACTTCTTCTCCAATCTTCTCAGAAATACGAGAATTATCAAATTCCTCATCCATTAAGAACTCATGGATTAACTCCTCTTTATTAGCAACTAACATTTCTTCAATTCTATCTACTCTGCATTTCTCAGCTTTAATAATTGCTTCCATCTTATCAACAGCATTTTCTATCTTATCATTAACAACAACATAGTTATATTTAGTAACTTCATTCATCTCTTGATAAGCAATATTAAATCTCTTAATTATTTTATCTTTATCTTCAGTCTTTCTATTAGATAATCTCTTTAATAATTCCTTTTCAGAAGGAGGCATTATAAATATAAATAATGTCTCAGGAGCAATTTCCTTAATCTTTTTAGCGCCTTCTATTTCAATGACTAGTATAACATCAATACCCTTATCAAGTTTCTTAATAATCTCTTCTTTAGGAGTACCATAATAATTATCTGCATATTTAGCATATTCTAAGAAGTAATTTTCTTTAATCTTCTTTTTAAATTCTTTTTCCTCTAAAAAGAAATAATTAACTCCTTCAACTTCTCCCTTTCTAGGCTTTCTAGAAGTAGCAGAAACAGATAACCATATATTCTCATCTCTTTTTAATAACTCACTAACAATAGTATCTTTTCCTGCTCCAGAAGGTCCAGATACAACTATTAATTGTCCTTGTTTCTTTTGTCTAATCATTATTATCATCTCCTATATATATTATACTTTCAAATTCTCTATTAACTAAATTATTATTACAAATAATATCATATATCTTAGTAGTTTCAATTTCATACTCTAACATAGGATCTTTTTCTCTAGTTATTTTACTAATAATAGGTAGAGTAGAAGTCTTTTTAATTTTATTTAAATAATTACTACCATTCTTATTAAGACCCAATATTCTAATATATTTAATTTCTCTAAAACCATTAGCTTTCTCTTTAGTAAAATTACATAATATATGTAGTAACATTCTACTTATTTTATTATAAGTATAACGTTTAGACTTAATATTCATAATTAATTCATCATAATTATTAGAATTATTAATCTCACGTTTTATTAATCTATCTATTCCTTCATCAACAGTTTGATAAATAGATAAATCCTCTTCAGTAATAATCTTATATTTTAATATATTAAAGAACTCATCAATATAATGACTATTATTAAGTAATTCTTCATTATAAGGAACTTGTCCTTTTATTGATTTATTATTTTTTAAAGCTTCTCTAATTGCAGAAGCAGAAGAAGTTTCATTAAGTTCTAAATCGTGATAATTACCTAATCTCTTAATAGTTTCAGGTATTATCTTATAATTATATTTTAATATAGTCTTAATATAACTAATTCCAAGTAAATCGTTAGGAGAAGTAATACTCTTACCAGTAAGATCATATAATGCTGAAGATAAAGCAGTAGGGTAATTCTTACCTAACTTAGAATATATCTTAGTAAGCTTATCAAACTCAGGATTATTAAGTTGTGCCTCAGCAATTAATTTAAGATCTTCTATATTATCAGATTCGCTTCCAAATATAACTCTTTCTACATTTAAATTTTCTAGTAGAGTAATTGCTCCATAAGAGAAGAAATCAGCTGACTGAGTCGCAAATGGAAAAGGTAATTCTATAATTAAATCAACACCATATTTTAAAGCAATCTCAGTCTTTTTAAACTTATCAATAATAGAAATATCTCCTCTTTGAGTATAATTACCAGATAGTACTAAAACTATTACATAATCTGGGTATTTTTCTTTAATTGTATTAAGATGATATAAATGCCCATTATGAAATGGATTATATTCTGCAATAACACCAATAGCTTTCATACTATCCCTCTTTTCAGTATGTATTTTATCATAATAATTATTCTTTTACAATTTATGTAAAGTATTTGTTTTTTACTTTGAATTACAATTATATAATTAAAATTATGATATAATTTTGGTAGATGGAGTGATTGTATGAAAGTAATAGTTGTAGCTGGAGGAACAGGTGGACATATCTATCCTGCAATAGCAATCATAAACAAAATAAAAGAAAAAGAAAAAAATGTAGAATTTTTATATATTGGTACAAGTGATAGAATGGAAAAAGATATAATACCAAAGTTAGGTATTAAATATATTGGTATAGATATGGAAGGATTAAATAGAAAGAATGTCTTTTCAAATATACAAGTAATAAAGAAATTTAATCATGCAATAAAAGAAGCAAAAAAAATTATAAGTGATTTTAAACCAGATGTTGTAATAGGAGCAGGTGGATATATAACTGCACCAGTACTATATGCAGCACATAAACTTAAGGTACCAACACTAATTCATGAACAAAATTCTATTCCTGGATTATCTAATAAATTTATAGGCAATTTCTCAGATAGAATATGTGTATCACTACCAAATAGTTTAAAATTATTTCCTAAGAATAAAACCATTTATACAGGAAATCCAAGAAGTGAAGAAATAATTAGTGTTAAAAACAAAAATAAATCTTCTTTAGGATTTAATCAAGATAAAAAACTAGTTATTGTAGTAATGGGATCTCTTGGAAGTACTACTATGACTGAGAAAATAAAAGAATTAATTCCAGGTTTTAATAATAAAGCATATCAAGTACTTGTTATTACAGGTAAAAAGTATTTTGATGAATATAAAGATATTAATATTAGTGATAATGTTAAGATTGTTCCATTTATGGATGATTTAATTAATCTAATGAAAGATAGTGATTTAATAGTATCACGTGCTGGAGCATCAACAATTGCTGAAATAACTGCTATTGGTCTACCAGCAATCTTAGTACCATCTCCATATGTTACAAATAATCATCAATATAAAAATGCAAAAGAATTAGAAGATGCAGGTGCTTGTATAATAGTTACAGAAGAAGAATTTTCTAAAGATAGAATTATTCATGAAATAGATAAGATATTTGATAATAAAGAAGAATATGATAAGATGGTTGAAAATTCTAGAAAGTTAGGTATCGATGATTCTGCAACAAGAATATATAATGAAATAAAAAATATAATAAGGTGATAGTATGGATAGAATTATTGAATTAATAAAAGATAAAAAAATTGGTAAAGTAGAAGAAAATGTATCTTTAAAAAAATATACTACCTATAGAGCGGGTGGTACTGCTAGATGTATTGTTTATCCTAAGAATATAAACAAATTAATTGATTTATTAACTTTATTAAAATCTAATAAAATCAAACATAAAATTTTAGGTAATGGATCTAATTTATTATTTAGTGATAAATTCTATGATGGAGTATTAATTAAATTAACAGAGTTTAATGAAATAGAATTTATTGGTAAAACTAAAATAAGAGTAGGGGCAGGATATCCATTAGTAAAATTAAGTATGATGGCTGCTAAAAAAGGATTAACTGGATTAGAATTCGCATCAGGTATACCTGGAACTGTTGGTGGAGCAGTATTTATGAATGCTGGAGCATATAAAATGGATATGGGTTATATAGTAGAAACAGTTAAAGTATTAACTCCAGATTTAAAAGTATTAACTCTAGTAAATAAAGAAATGAATTTCCATTATAGGACAAGCTTTTTACAAAAACATCCAAACTATATATGTTTAGAAACAACAGTAGAACTAAAAAAAGGAAAAAGAAAAGCAATAGAAGAAGTTATTAAAGAAAGACGTCAAAGAAGAGTAGAATCACAACCGTTAGAATATCCATCTGCAGGATCAGTATTTAGAAATCCAGATGATCAAGTAGCATGGAAACTAATAGATGGTGTAGGCCTAAAAGGAAAAATACATGGCGGCGCAATGATTAGTGATAAACATGCTAACTTTGTTATTAATTATAAAAATGCTTCTAGTAGTGATATTAAATATCTAATAGATTTAGCTCATGAAGAAGTATTAAAAAAATATGGAGTAGACCTAAAAGTAGAACAAGAATTTGTTAATTGGGAGTAGTTATGTCAAAAAAAATAGTCAAGAAAAGAAAATTAAAAGTATTTAATTTATTGATAGTTCTTTTAGTTTTAATAGGACTATTTTTTGCTGTATATTTATTATTAAAAGTTCCAATAAAAAATATAGTAATAAAAGGAACTGATTATTTAAACGATGATTATATTATAGAAAAAGCAGGTATAAAAGAATATCCAAGTTTCTTAATGACTAATACATATAAAATAAAAAAAGAATTATTAAAATCAGACTATATTGAAAATATAGATATTAATAAGAAATATGGTTTTATTATAGAAATAAATATAGTAGAAAATGTACCATTATTTTATAATAATAATACTAATAAATATGTATTAAGTAATGGAAAAGAAGTAAATGAAGATGAAATAAATTATAATTTTAATATACCAAGATTATTAAACTATGTACCAGATAAGAAATTTACTCAATTTATTAAAGGTATGAATAAAATAAAGAAAGAAATATTATTAAAAACAAGTGATATTGAATATAAACCAAATGATTATGATAAAGATAGATTCTTACTTTATATGGATGATGGAAATATGGTTTATTTAACGCTAACTAAGTTTAAAACTCTAAATCATTATAATGAAGTATTACCCCAATTAGAAGGACATAAAGGAATACTTTATCTAGATAATGGTAATCATTTTGAAATAAAGGAATAGTATTTTACTATTTCTTTTTTTTTGATATTATATTTATAGGAGAATGGTTATAATGAAGAAATATCTAAAATATATAATATTATTTATATTCTTTTTTGTGTCATTAGTATTTATATTTACTTTATCAAGAGGAGATACCTTTGTTAATTATGGATTTAGCTATGCTATAAGTAGAGGCGAAACGCCATATAAAGACTTTAATATGGTAATATCTCCATTTGGACCTATTATTTATTCTATAGGATTATTATTATGTAAAAATATAATAGTTTATTATATAGAACAAGCAATACTCTTAACAGTAATGATCTATTATATAGAAAAACTATTAGATAAAAAATGGATAGTATTCTTATTATGTTTAATAATCCCGTATCCAGTAGCACTAGTATCAATAATATATCCTGGATATAATTTTTTAATATTATTATTATTTATAATGTTTATTTATTATTTTAAAAAAGAGAATAACTATTTGCTGGGAATACTCTTAGGTTTAATATTTTGTACAAAACAAACTATCGGAATAATATTATTTATTCCTACAATATATTATTTATTTAAAGATAGAAAAAAATTTAAAGAAATGTTTATTGGTTATTTAGTCCCAATATCATTATTATTAATTTACTTACTTATTACAAAATCTCTATATAACTTTATAAACTTATGTTTCTTAGGATTATTAGATTTTAATAATAGTAATAGTAGTATTAATGTTTTCTATTTCATATTATTAATTTTAGGATTAATCTATATGATTTATAAGATTATTAAAGATAAGAATAATATTTTATTATATTATTCACTATTATTTAGTAGTGTAGTATTACCAATAATAGATTATTATCATGTATCTTTATTCTTAATAATAGTATTATTCTTTATTATTAAAGATCTAAATATAAATAATAAATTATATAAATATATCTATGTATTTATAATTGCAATAAGTATTATATGGTCCTTTGTAACAATTAATTTTCTAAATCAATTAACCATAACTAATTATAATAATTTTAGTTTAGTAATTAATACTAAAGACTATAGTGATACAAGTAAAAAATTACTAAAATACACATCTAAGTTAGACAAAGAGGTTATTTATTTTATGAGAGGATCAGAAAACTATTTTTATAAGATCATTAATAATGAAAAAATAAATTATTTTGATTTACCAAATTATGGTAATTATGGTTATGATGGTATTAATAAAATGAAGAAAAAGATTAATAATAAGCATGATGTATATTTTGTAATAGATAAAGAATTAGTTAAGAATAATGATTCTAATCAGCAATTTATTAAAGAGTTAGGAGAAGAAGTAATTAAAAATAATAAATTAGTTAAAACTATTGGTTTATATGAAATATATTATAAAAAGTAGAGGGTGAAGTATGAATATTATAAAGAAAAATTATAAATGTATATTGTTATTTATATTCTTTTTTATATCTTTAATATTCTTTGGTTACAATAATACAGATATAATATGGAATTATGGAATGGCACATGCTATAAGAATAGGTGAAATACCATATAAAGATTTTAATATAATTACAACACCTCTATATCCATTTATTATGTCTATAGGACTATTTATTAAAGATAGTTATATTGCCTACATATTAGAACAATCATTATTTTTAACACTCTTCTTTTACTTATTAAGTAAATTAGTAAAAGACAAAATATATATACTTTTATTTATATTTATATTTCCAGTATTTTATACAATATTTCCTAATTATAATTTCTTAGTAATATTCTTTATAACATTACTAATATATTTAGAGAAAAAGAAGTCTAATGATTATTTAATCGGTCTAGTACTCGGATTACTATTTTTAACTAAACATACTATTGGAGGAGTAATTCTAATATGTAGTTTAATATCTTGTTTTAGTATAAAGAAAGATTTAAAAAGAATAGTTACTTTTCTAATACCAAACATATTATTTTTAATATATCTTTTACTAACAAAATCCCTTAATAGTTTTATAAATCTAAGTATAATGGGTTTATTTGATTTTAATAAAAGTAATAATGGAACAAGTACAATATCATTAATTTTATGTATATTTATTGTTATAAATTTAATTATTAGATTTATAAAAAGACCAAATAATATTAATAACTACTATCTTCTAGGCTCTTTATCTTTAATTATTCCAATAATAGATTTCTTTCATATGTACTATTTAATTGCTATATATTTTATAATAATAATATCTGAATTAGATAATGAAATAATTAACACATTAAAGAAAGTATCTATACCATTAATAATAGTAGTAGTAATACTAAATATAATTATTAATATTAATATTTATAAAGATATTAAATTCTCCAAATATAAACATTTTGAAGGGTATATCACAACTAAATCATATGAAAAAGAACTAGATAAAATATATATAAAATATAAAAAAGGTAATAATTATATGTTTTCATTATCAAATATGTTTTTTGATATATCTACTGATCATAAGATTACATATTTTGATGTACCATTATATGGGAATTTTGGATATGATGGAGTTAATTATATGAAAAAGAAAATAGATTCTATGCATAATGTATATTTTTATATAGAAAAAAATGATAATAGACAATTCTGTAAAGATATATATAATCATATAAAAGAAGTTAGTAAAAAAGAAAAAGAGATAAATGGTTTTGAAATTTATTATAAGAAGTAGAGCAAATATATCAGTATAAATAATGATATTGAAAACCATGATAAAATAATTAAGAAGCATTATAAATTAGAAAAATTATATAAGAAAAGAAACAATTATAGATGAACAATATATTATTTATAAAATAAAATTAATAAAGGAGAATTAATATGAAGAAAGTAGTTATTATAGGAGCTGGACCAGCAGGACTATCTTGTGCATACAAGTTACTAAGCAATAATAAAAATATTGAAGTAATAGTATTAGAAGAAGATTCTCAGGTAGGTGGAATATCTAAAACTATAAATTATAAAGGTAATAGAATGGATGTTGGAGGACATAGATTCTTTACTAAAAATGAAGAAGTTAAAAAGTTCTGGTTAAAGATACTTCCATTACAAGGTAAAAAAGCATATGATGATATTCTTTTAGAATTAGATAAATCACTAAAGAAAGGTGGACCTGATCCAGAAAAAGAAGATAGAGTAATGCTTGTAAGAAATAGAGTATCTAGAATTTACTATAATAAAAAATTCTTTGATTATCCTGTTAATTTAAATTTTAAGACTTTAAAAAATATGGGTTTAGTAACATCTATTAATTGTGGTTTTAGTTATATAAAATCTTCTTTATTTAAATTAGAAGAAACAAGTCTTGAAAACTTCTATATAAATAGTTTTGGTAAAAAATTATACTCTATGTTTTTTAAAGAATATACTACTAAAGTATGGGGTAGAGAACCTAAAGATATAGATCCAAGTTGGGGAAGTCAAAGAGCTAAAGGTATATCTATAAGAAAAGTTATATCAGATTATTTCCATAGATTATTTAAAATAAAAAATAAAAACAAAGCAAAATCACTAATAGAAGAATTCTTATATCCTAAATATGGACCAGGAGAATTATATGAATATGTTGCTGAAGAAATAGAAAAAATGGGTGGTAAGATATATCTTAATAGTAAAGTAACTAAGATTAATAATGAAAATAATAAGATTAAAAGTATTAGTTATATGAATAATAATAAAAAGATAGATATTAATTGTGACATAGTTGTATCATCTATGCCAATGAAAGACTTAGTTAATGATATGAATAAGATCCCTAAAAATATTAAAGATATTAGCAACAATCTACCTTATAGAGATTTTATAACTATAGGAGTATTAGTAGATAAACTAAATCTTAAACCACATAAAACTATAAAGACTATTCATGGTAGTATTTCAGATAATTGGATTTATGTACAAGATCCATCAGTTACAATGGGAAGAGTACAAATATTTAATAATTGGTCTCCATATATGGTAAAAAGTCCTAAAGATACTATTTGGATGGGATTAGAATATTTCTGTAGTGAAGGAGATTCTTTCTGGAATAAATCTGATAAAGAATTAACTAAACTAGCAGCAGAAGAATTAAAAAGAATGGGATTTATTAAAGATAAGATAATTGATAGTTATGTATATAGAGTAAAGAAAGCATATCCAGCATACTTTGATAGTTATAGTGAAATAGATAAATTAAGAGAGTATTTAAATGATTATGAAAACTTATATTGTATAGGTAGAAATGGTACACATTCTTATAATAATATGGATCATTCTATTTATAGTGGCTTTGTATGCGCTGATATGATAAAGAAGAATAATCATGATTTAGATAAATTATGGAATATTAATGTAGATAGCTCTTATCAGGAGGAAAAATAATGTTTAAGAAATATACACCTTCTAAATATACAAGTTATTTATTATTCTTACTTCCATTATTTTTCTTTTTCTTTATTGATATGAATAGAGAAACAGATATATGGTTTTTATTTAGCCATGGAAGGGAAGTATTAACTAATGGAATACCACATACAGAATTTTTAACTATTCATACAGGTTTAAGTTTTGTTATGCAACAATGGCTAAGTAGTGTATTATTATATTTCTTTTATCATTATTTAGGAGATATAGGACTATATATATTTATATTTATAATAAATATAATAATTATGTTTTTTATATATAAATTATGTATGGTTATTTCTAATAATAAAGTTTATTCATCTGTATTAATAATAGTACTATTAGATTTATTATTAGAATTAATATTCATAATACCAAGACCACAAATATTTAGTATATTAATATTTATAATTGAATTATATATATTAGAACTTTATATAAAAAACAAGTCTAAAAATAGCATTTATTTTATACCATTATTATCAATATTATTAATTAATCTACATTGTTCTGTGTGGCCAATTCTATTTATATTTATTGGACCATTTGGAGTAGAACTATTATATTTATATTTTAAAAAGAAAGATAAAAGAGTAATAAAATTAATAATAGTATCAATAATTAGTATATTAGTAGGATTAATTAATCCATATGGAATAGATGCTATGACATATTTTTTAAGATCATATGGAATAAAAGAAATAAATCAAAGAATTATAGAAATGCATCATATTGGATTTATAGATAAACAAACAACATGGAATTCTATTTTATTAATTGCATATACAATTATATTATTAGTAATTATATATAAGAATAGGAGAAAGATAAGTATTCATCAATTACTATTCTTTTTAGGAACAGCATATATGGCATATACAAATCTAAGAAATTGTAGTTTGTTCTTTATAAGTACAATGCCATATATAAGTACATATATAAAAATAAAAGATGGTAAAGATACTAATAAACCTATTATTGCATATTTAATATGTCTATTAATTTTAATTGGAGCATGTACTAATTCAATAATTAATAAAAATTATAAATTAAGTTCTAATCTAGATAAAATAGTTAACTATTTAGATAAGAATACTAATAAAAATATAAAACTATATACATCTTTTGGAGATGGACCTTATTTAGAATATAAAGGATATAAAACTTATATAGATACAAGAGCAGAAGTATTTTTAAAATCTAATAATAAAAAAGAAGATATTTTTATAGAATATATAAATTTAATATCAGGTAAACTTGATAGTAAGAAATTTTTAAATAAATATAAATTTGATTATTTAATTGTATCTGAAGAAGAACAACTATATGATTATTTAAGAAATAATAATTCTTATGAGTCTGTTTTAGAAAGCAATAGTAGGTTTTTGTTCAAGAAAAGATAATATAATAACTAGTCAAAAAAAATTATTTATAGTATAATGTAATTTGAAGATAGGAGATGAATGCTATGAGTGATATTTATACAAGTATTGATTTAGGTACTGATAGTATAAAAGTAGTTGTAGCTGAGAGGTTTAATAAAAAATATCATGTTTTAGCATCAACAACTAGTCCATCTTCAGGAATAAAGAATGGTTTTATTGTTGAAACTAAAAGTGCAGTTAATAGTGTTAAGAATGCTATTAAACAAATAAATGAAATGTTAGGAATTAAAATTACTAAAGTAATTGCATGTGTTCCACCAGAAAATTGTAATATGGATATTGTTTTAGGTAATGCTGATGTTATAGATCCAAATGAGATTACTGGTCAAGATGTAAGCAATGCTTTACTTGATAGTTTAAAAGGACAAGATTTCACTAATAATGAATTGGTAACAGCAATGCCAATAACATTTACAATTGATGATGATAAAAACGTTCAAGATCCAAAAGGAAGAAAAGGTTCTAAATTAGAAACTAGAGTAGTAATAAGTACTACTGCAAAAGAACCATTATATAGATTATTAGAGGTATTAAGATTAAGCGGTTTAGAAACAGTAGATATATGTTATTCATCTTTTGGAGATTATTATTCAGTTAAAAATAAAATGTATGATGAACTTGTAGGAGCAATAATTAATATTGGAGAAGAGTCTACTAATGTATCTATTTTTAATAGAGGAATTCAAATTAAAAATAGTGTTATTCCTATGGGAAGTAAGAATGTTGATAAAGATATTACTTATATTTTTAAATCTAAATTAAGTTATTCTAGAGTTATAAAAGAAGATTTTTCTGTTGCTTTATCAGAACTTGCTGATAGTAATGAAACATGGGTATATGAAATATCTAAAGGAGATACAAAAGAAGTAAATCAGTTGGGTGTTTCTAAAGTAGTAGAGGCAAGGGTTAAGGAAATTTTAAATCTTTCCAAAAAAGAAATAAAAAACTTAACAAATAGAGAAATACGTTATATAATAATAACAGGTGGCTTGAGCGAATTAGAAGGATTTTCACACCTTGTAGACCAAGAATTCGGCGCAGTTGCCAAGGTATGTAATGCGAACACAATAGGTGTTAGACATAATAAATTTAGTAGCTGTTTTGGTGCTATTAAATATTTTAATAATAAATTAGACTTGAGAGGAAAACATTATAATATGGTAACTAATGAAGATGCAGAGACATTGAAATCTGTAGATTCTAAAGTCGCTGTAAATGATAATATGATAGGTAAGGTGTTTGGACACTTTTTCGTAGATTAGGAGGAAAAGGTTATGGTAGGATCGTTAGAAATGGATCAATTAGCTAAAATCAAAGTCATCGGTTTAGGTGGCGGTGGTGGAAATGCTATCAATAGAATGGTTGAATCTGGTGTTAAAGGAGTAGAATTTATTGCTGCAAATACAGACTTACAAGTATTAAATAGCAGTAAAGCAGATGTTAAAATTCAAATCGGATCAACTCTAACAGACGGTTTAGGAGCTGGAGGAAAACCTGAAATTGGTAAAGAATCAGCAATTGAATCAAAGAAAGAAATAGAAGATGCCCTTTCTGGAGCTGATATGGTATTTATAACGGCTGGTATGGGAGGAGGAACTGGAACTGGAGCTGCTGCAGTAGTTGCAGAAATAGCTCAAGGTTTAGGAGCTCTAACTGTAGCAATAGTTACTAAACCATTTTCATTCGAAGGAAAGAGAAGAATGGAAAATGCTCTAGCAGGAATTGAAGAGTTAAAAAAACATGTTGATACATTAATAGTTATTCCAAATGATAGATTAAGAGAAATAATTGATAAATCAACTCCAATGCTTGAAGCATTTAAAGAAGTTGATAATGTATTACGTAGAGGTGTACAATCAATCTCAGACTTAATCGCTGTAGTTGGACTTGTTAACTTAGACTTTGCAGATGTTAGAACAGTAATGAAAGATTCTGGTCGTGCTATAATCGGTATCGGAATTGGAATGGGAGAAGATAGAGCACTAGAAGCTGCTAAACAAGCAGTATCTAGTCCACTTCTAGAACAATCTATCGAAGGTGCAACAGATGCAATTATTAATATTACTGGTGGAGTTAACTTAACATTATTCGAAGCTGAACAAGCAGCTGAAGTTGTAAGAAGTGCTTCAAATACAGATATCAATACAATCTTCGGATCAGTTATTAATGAGAACTTAAGTGATGAAGTAATTGTTACAGTTATCGCAACAGGTTTCGATAAGAAAAAACCTGAACCAAAACTTGAAACAAGTTATAATGGAGTAAAAGAAACAAGAAGAACACCTGTAAGAGAAGAGTATACTTATCAACCAGAAATCTTAACTGCAGATAATACAGATGATGACACAACTTCAGGAGATTATGGAGATGTTCCTTCATTCTTAAGAGATAGAAACTTTTAATAAATAAAAATGATTGAAATGATGTGAAACCTATTTAGGAGACATCAAAAAAAGCGATATAAAAAAGAGAAAATTATTTTTCTCTTTTTGTGTTAGTTTTTCTCTTTTTCTTAACTTTTGACTTTAATCTTGTTGCGTTATAAAAAATACCATTCTTCTACAAGTTGAATATATTCTTGTAAAGAGGAAGCTTGGTATTTTTTTTAGTATTTCATATCTTTCATTATAATCTTTCTTGGTTAAGTTAGATTGATTTATTCGTCCACGTTTATTCCCTAGTCCAGAATATAATTTGGGGTGACTAATATACTTTTTGTTCCAATTTCTAATAGTTTTTTGTGGAATATTATCTTCTTTTTCCAATCTAGAACTTGGAATACCAGAAATATATTTGTTGATAATTTCATTCCTTAACTCATCAGAATTGCCACAAAAAATACACTTCCATTCGGAAGTGTATTATAACACTCTTATTGAACTGCTTTTTTTATGATGCCTATTCTAAGGGGTGCAGTTCAATATCAATCGCTTTTATTTTGTTTTAATATTGAATATAATTAGGAGTTTCTATTTTCTTTTTATTTTCAGCAGCTCTAATAATTTGAGCAAGTATATTAAGAGCAATTTGCTCTGTTTTTCTTTCTTGATCTCTTAATGGATTAAATTCAACTAAATCAAAAGAAACAATCTTATCAAAATGATTAACTAAATAAGCATTAATTTCCATGGCTTCTTCTTCAGTAATTCCATCAAACTCAGGAATTGAAACTCCAGGAGCAACATCTGGATCAATTACATCTAAGTCATAACTTACATGAACTCCCTTTGTTTTATAACCAGCTATTTTAAAAGCTTCATCCATAACAGCTTCTATTCCTTTTTCTCTAACATCTTCAGTAGAGAATACTGTAATTCCAGAATATCTTACATTATCTTTTTCAGCTTCATCTATACTTCTTGCTCCAATAACAACACATCTTGAAGGTTGAATAATTTTACCATCATGATAAAATCTCATTTCACTACATTTATATCCAGTAATTGCCGCAAGAGGTAAGCCATGTAAATTACCAGTAACCGTAGTTTCAAAAGTATTATAATCTGTATGAGCATCAATCCATATAATACCAACATCATTATTTACTTTTGCCGAAGCAAGTGCAGATGCAACCGCAAGACTATGATCTCCACCAATTAATATAGGAAAATACTCTTCTTTAGTTTTTTCTACTATACTTTTATATAATTGAGTATTAAACTTCTCAACTTCATACTCATTCTTTCTTCTATCAGATAAATTTCTACTTTTAATAATTGATTTATCTTGTTCAAACATCATTGTTTCACCTTGATAAAATGATGCTAAGTCATTCATTAATTGTACTGGTCCTAAAGACGCTCCATCTATGTGAACACCTAAATCAGAACCTGCTCCAAATATCATTGTTCTCATATAATCACCTTAATACATTTTAGAACAAAACCATTTTTATATCAAGAAAAAGACTTTAATTTATAAAATCTTTACTGTATAATGATAATAGGTGATTAGATGAAAACATTAGAAGAATTATATCAAGGATGTGGATCAAATGATCCAATTAAAGCTATTAAAATAAATTCAAAAGAAGTAGAAGAAGGTGATCTATTTGTATGTACTATGGGAGTAACTGCAGATAGACATGATTTTATAGATGACGCTATAAAGAATGGATGTAAATCATTTATAGTTAGTAAAGACATAAAAAGAGATGGAGTAAATATTATTAAAGTTCCTGATACTAATAGAGAACTTCCATATCTTTGTCAAAAGTTTTATGATTATCCAGATCAAAAATTAAAAATGATAGGTATTACTGGAACTGATGGAAAGACTTCTACCGCAACAATAGTTCAAACACTTATTGGAAGTGACCAATGTGGATATATTGGTACTAATGGAAGAAGTTGTGCTAAGTTTAAAGGGGATAATCCTAATACTACACCAGATGCCCAACTATTATATATGTATTTAGACGAATTCATTAAATATGGTTGTAAATACACAGTAATGGAAGCATCATCAGAAGCATTCTTTAGAGGAAGACTTCAAGCTATGACTTATGATGTGTCTGCATATACTAATGTTACTTCAGAACATTTAAATATTCATGGTTCATTTGAAAATTATTTGGAATGTAAGAAACAATTATTTAAACAAACTAAAAAAGAAGGATTCTGTATTCTAAATAAAGATGATGAATACTTTGAACAAATGAAGAGTGCTTGTAATGGACAAGTGTTAACATATGGTAAAGAAGAAGATAATGATCTACAAATTGCAAGTTATGATGTTTATCCAGATCATACTGATATAGTTTATAAATATAAAGGTAAAGAATTAAAAATAAACAGTCCATTAATGGGAGACTTTAATGTATATAATCTAGCTTGTGCTTTATTAGTAGTTTTAGCAGCAGGATTTAATTTAGATAAAGTATTAGAAAATATAAAGAATATAAAAATAGAAGGAAGACTAGATTTGTTAAAGACAAATACACCATACTATGTAATGGTAGATTATGCACATACTCCAAATGGTATAGCTAAGTTATTACAATTTGTACATACTCTAAACATAAAGAGAAGTATAGTAGTAATAGGTCAAGCAGGAGAAAGAGATCCATATAAAAGACCTAAGGTAGGTAATGTAGTAGTAGAAAATGCAACTCATGCAATATTCTGTTATGAAGACCCAAGAAGTGAAGACCCTATGAAAATATGTGAAGATATAATATCAGAACTAAAAAATAAACATACTAATTATGAAATAGTAATAGATAGAAGAGAAGCAATTACAAAAGCAATAGATATGGCAGAAGAAAATGATATGGTATTAATTCTTGGAAAAGGAAATGAAACATATGAAAAACTAAATACTGGAACTATCTATTTCAATGATGAAGAAGAAGCATATAATGCAGTTGCTAAAAGAAAAATAAGAGAAGAAAGTCTGTAAAATGATTTTTCTTTTTTTTATATGTTATAATATGTAAATCTTGAAAAATTCTACCAATATGATATATTTAATTAAGGTGATTTCATGTATAAAAAAGTAATTAAAATTTTATTAGTCTTAATCTGTATGATAACAATATTCACCTTTTCAAATGATACATCTACTGAGTCAACTAAAAAAAGTAATAAACTAATTATTTCAGTAGCAGAAATGTTTAATAAGAAAGAATTAAGCAAAAGTGAAAAAGAAAAATATATAAATAAATTCGTAGTCTTAGTAAGAAAAAGTGCTCATTTATTTATATATTTAATCTTAGGAATATTAGTAGCATCTCTATTAAAAGAGTATAATATTACTGATAAAAGATTAATAATATATAGTTTATTATTCTGTTTCTTATATGCTTGTAGTGATGAAATACATCAACTATTTATTCCAGGAAGAAGTGGAGAAATAAAAGATATTCTAATAGATACAATAGGCTCATTTATAGGAATAAGTTTATATTATCTAGGAAGAAGGAGAAAACATGAACAAGAAAAAACAATTTGCTAAAACAACAATCATAATATTTTTTGGTAAAGTATGTACACAATTAATATCATTCTTCTTATTACCTTTATATACTGCTTATTTAACAACTTCTGAATATGGTATAGTTGATTTAATTCAAACATATGTAACTTTGTTAGTACCAATAATAACTCTAGAGTTAGAAATGAGTATTTTTAGATATTTAATAGATTCTAGAGGTAAAGAAAAAGATACTAAAAAATTAATGAGTAATGACTTTTATGTACTATGTATAAGTTTATTTGTATTTAGTATTTTATATCTAATAGTAACAAGTTTTATACATATACCATTAAGATTTATAATATTAGTAGATATTATAGTTTGTGTATTATCGGGTAACTTCTTACAAGTTGCAAGAGGATTTGGTAAGACTCTAGACTTTTCTATTAGTTGTATCTTAACAGGATTAACAACAGTAATATCAAATATATTTTTAATTGTATATTGTGGTATGCAATCAGAAGGTATGATTATATCAATGGCTTTAGCTAATTTTATTTGTGCAGCATACTTATTTATTAGATTAAAACTATATAATATGATAGATTTTAAATTAGTAGATAAAAAACTATTAAAAGAAATGTATAAGTATTCAATACCACTAGTTCCTAATGGAATAAGTTGGTGGATAGTAAATGTATCAGATAGAAGTATTATTTCATTTGTTTTAGGATCATCATTTAATGGATTATATGCAATAAGTAATAAATTCCCAACTATTATAAGTAGTTTAACTGGAATATTTAATCTTAGTTGGGCAGAATCAGCATCACTTCATATTAATAGTCCAGATAGAGATGAATTCTTCTCAGATATTACAAATACTATTATGAGATTATTTACTGCTTTAGGAGTAGGAATGATAGCATGTCTTCCATTTGTATTCCCATTAATGATTAATAGTAAATTTAATGAAGCATATTTATATATACCTCCACTTATAATAGGAACAGTATGTAATGTTGCAATATGTTTATATAGTCAAATATATTTAGCAAAAAAAATGTCAGGAAAAGTAGCATCTACTACAATAATGGGTGCAATTATAAATATATTAATTAATGTAATATTTATTAAAATAATAGGATTATCTGCAGCAGCTATTTCAACAGCAATCGCATACTTTGTAATGATGACTTATAGACATTTTGATCTAAAGAAATATGTTAATATTAAAATAGATAAACTATTTATAGTAGAAACATTCATAATATTTACATTCGCTATAATTATGTATTATAAAAATAATTTCTATTTAAATATAATTAGTTTAATAATAGTAGTTATTTATGCTTTTATAACTAATATAGATTTCTTAAAAGGTACATATAATACAGTAATGGGCAAACTAAAAAGAAGATAAACAAATTATCTTCTTTTGTTTAATTTACAAAATAGAAATATTTATATATAATATAGAATAGAGATGGTGCTATGAGTATGAATAAAAGAAAATTAAGGAGAAATCTTAAACAATTTGGTTTTGATAAGAGCTTTATAATATCTTGTATAGTAATAGTTCTATTATTTTTAGGAATAGTTTTATATAACAAAGTACTAACTCCTCAGATAGATTTAAAAGGAAAAAACGTAGTAACAATAAATTATCAAGATAAATTTAAAGATGCTGGATATAAAGCAACATATCTTGGTGATGATGTTACTAAAAATGTAGAAGTAAAAGGAAAAGTAAATACTGATAAGTTAGGAGAATATGAAATTACTTATACAGCAGGAGAAGGATTATTTAAAAAGAAAATAACTAGAAAAATAAAAGTTGCTGATATAGAAAAACCAAAGATAGAAATAAATAAAGATAATATTTATATTTGTCCAGGAGAAGAAGTAAAATATGAAACCAAAGTAAAAGCAACTGATAATTATGATGGAGACCTATCTAAAAATGTAAAAGTAGAATATAAAGATAATGTTGTTACTTATACAGTAAAAGATAGTAGTGGTAATAAAAGAATAGTTAATAAAAAAGTATTATTTAAAGATATAGAAAAACCTACTATAGAATTAATTGGATCAGATTATAAAGATGTTTATATTGGAGATCAATATAATGAAGAAGGTATTAAAGCAGTAGATAACTGTGATGGTGATCTTTCAGATAAGTATAAAGTAGAAGGAAATGTTGATAATAATACTTTAGGAGAATATGTATTAACTTATAAAATAGAAGATAAAGCTAAGAATGAAAATACTATTACTCGTACAGTTAGAGTAATTGAAAGAAATAAGAATGGAGTAATATATTTAACATTTGATGATGGTCCACAAGAGGGAACTACCAATGTAATTCTAGATATCTTAAAAGAAGAAGGAGTACAAGCAACATTCTTTGTTACTTGTAAAGGACCTGATTATTTAATAAAAAGAGAATATGATGAAGGACATGCAATAGCACTTCATACTTGTTCTCATGATTATGCTAAAATATATTCATCAGTAGATGCATTTTTTAATGACTTATATGCAGTACAAAATAGAGTTAAAAATATTACTGGTCAAGAAAGTAAGATAACAAGATTCCCAGGAGGAAGTAGTAATACAGTAAGTAGAAGATATTCTCAAGGTATCATGTCTAGATTGACTAATGAAGAAAAAAATAGAGGATTTAGATATTATGATTGGAATCTAAGTAGTGGAGATGCTGCTGGAGGATATCCTACAGCTGATCAAATCTATAATAATGTAGTTAATAGTCTACGTAAGAATAGAGCAAATATGGTACTAATGCATGATATTAAACCATATACTAGAGATGCTCTAAGAAGAATCATAAAATATGGTAAAGAAAATGGTTATAGATTTGAAAAGATAACAATGGACACAGATATGGTAACTCAAAGAGTTAATAATTAGACAAAAATGATTATTTAATATATAATTATATAGGTGATTTCAATGGGAATTTTTAAACCATCAATGTATAAGAAAAGTATATTTGATATAGATTATAAAAAATTACAAGACCAAGGAATAACTTGTCTTGTTTTTGACCTTGATAATACATTGGGTTTAATAAGTAATAAAAAATGCCCAAGAAAAACGAAAATGTTATTAAGAAAACTACAAGAAGATTTCCTAATACTAATTAGTTCTAATAATACAAGAAGTAGAATTAAACCATATCTAAAAGATTTAGGAATAGAAGGAGTCTCTTGGAGTATGAAACCAACTACAAGAGGATTAAGAAAGATTAAAAAGAATTATCGACTTACCAAAAAAGAAATGTGTATCATAGGAGATCAAATAGTAACTGATATATTATGTGGTAATAGATTTAGAATAAAAACAATACTAGTTGATCCTATGGGAGAAAAAGACTTAAAGATTACTAAGATTAATAGAATGTTTGAAAATTATATTATAAAAAAATATGAGAAAAAAGGAATATTTGAAAGAGGTAAATATTATGAATGATGAGAAGAGATGTCAAGGATGTGGGGTCCTCCTACAAGATGAAAATATTCTACAAGAAGGATATACTACTAACAAAGAAAATGACTTATGTCAAAGATGTTTTCGTATGAAAAATTATGGAGAATATCAAGTAGTTACTAAAAGTAATGATGAATATGTTAATATCCTAAAAGGAGTAGGAGAGACTAAAGACTTAGTATTATATATAACTGATTTATTAAATCTAGAACAAAATCTAGAAGAAATAAGAAGTATTATAGATAATAAAATGATTTTAGTACTAAATAAAAAAGATGTATTCCCACAATCAGTAAAAGAAGAAAAATTAAAACAATACATAGAAAAGAAGAACTTAAATTTTGAAGAAATAATTGTTATAAGTACAGCTAAAAATTATAATATAGATTACTTATTAAAAAGAATTAAGTTCTATCAAACATCTAAAAATGTATATGTTATAGGTCATACTAATGCTGGTAAATCTTCTCTTATTAATAAATTAATAAAGAATTATTCAACAAATCTACAAGAATTAACAGAAAGTCCTCTTCCATCAACTACTTTAAGCACAATCACAATAGATATAGATGAACATCTAACTTTAATAGATACACCTGGACTTGTAGATAATGGATCAATACTAAATCATGTTGATAGAGATATGGTAAAAAGAATAAACGCTAAAAAAGAAATAAAACCAAGAACATATCAATTAAAGAAGAATCAATCTATTATAATAGAAGACTTAGTAAGAATAGATTATGTAGAAGGAGAAAAAAATAGTTTTACATTATTTATTTCTAATGATTTAAGAGTAAGAAGACTACTAAATTTAATTAATAATTCTGAACTAAAAGATAAAAATAAAATTACATATCAAATGAAATATGATGAAGACTTAGTAATTAGTGGTTTAGGATTTGTAAAAATAGTAGATAAAGGTACAATAGATATTTATGTAGACAAAGATGTAGATACCTTTATAAGAAGAAGCTTAATCTAGTAATTGTAAACAATTGTAAAAAGGCTGAAAAAGTCTTTTTTTTTATTTACAAAATCATAGTAATTATGTAATATTATAGTAGGTAGTGGTTGATAGTGGTGAAAAGTGGGGGATGAAAAATGTTTATAGGAGAATATCATCATACAATTGATGAAAAAGGAAGAATTATTATTCCAGCTAAGTTTAGAGAATCTCTTGGTAAGTATTTTATTATTACTAGAGGAATCGAAAACTGCTTATTTGTTTATCCAATTGATAGTTGGAATAAGATCTGCGATAAACTAAATTCCCTACCTTTTACCAAGAAAGATGCTAGACAATTTGTTCGTTTCTTCATGTCAGGCGCTACGGAAGTAGAATTAGATAAGCAAGGAAGAGTAAACGTGACACAACCATTAATTGGTTATGCTAATCTTCAAAAAGACTGTGTTGTTATAGGAACAGGAGAAAGATTGGAAATATGGTCACAAGAAGACTGGGATTCCTTCTTCGATTCTACGAAAGACAATATGTCAGACATAGCCGAAAATTTATTTAACGAAAGCGTGAACTTATAATGGAAAGACACATTAGCGTATTACTAAATGAATCTATTTCCTCCCTAAAATTAAAAGAAAATAGCGTTATAGTGGACGCAACCTTAGGCTATGGAGGACACAGTAGTAACATCTTAGATAGAATAAGTAAGGGGTATTTATTCGCCTTTGACCAAGATAGTGAAGCAATTCGGCATAGTACCGATCGACTATCAAAGATCGGTACTAACTTCACTATCATTAAAAATAATTTTGTTAATATGAAAGAAGAGTTAGCAAAATTAGGAGTAACAGAAGTAGATGGAGTCCTATTTGATTTAGGAGTTTCATCACCCCAACTAGATGATGAAGAAAGAGGTTTCTCATATCATAATGATGCAAGACTAGATATGAGAATGAACAGAGAACAAAAACTGTCTGCTTATGAAGTAGTTAATAATTATTCTAAAGAAGATTTAGCAAGAATATTTTTTAAATACGGAGAAGATAAGTTTTCAAATAATATAGCAAAAAAGATATGTGAATATCGAGTAAATAAACCAATAGAAACAACATTAGAATTAGTTGAGATAATTAAATCAGCTGTTCCAATGAAGTTTAGATTAGAAAAACATCCAGCAAGACAAATATTCCAAGCGATAAGAATAGAAGTAAATAAAGAACTAGATGTTTTAGAACCTGCTTTATCGCAAGCCCTTGACTTGATTAAAGTAGGAGGAAGAGTTGCAGTAATAACATTCCATTCTCTAGAAGATAGAATAGTAAAGAATTACTTTAAAGAGAAAACTAAAATAGATGATAAAGTAAAAGGAATGCCTAATATTCCAAATGAGTATTTACCAGACTTTAAACTTGTAGAGAATAAAGCAATTATTCCAAGTGAAGAAGAAATAAAGAATAATCCAAGAGCTAGAAGCTCAAAACTTAGAGTTATTGAAAGAATAAAATAAGGAGAAAAGAATGGCAAAAAGAGTAAAAAAGCAAATTAAAATTTCAAAGTTTGAAAAACTATTATATACATTAGCAATCTTTTTGCTAGTTATATCCCCTGTATCAATAGTTTTTTCAAAAGCAACTTTAGCTAAAGTAAACTTTGAAGTAGAAAAACAAAAGAAAGAGATAGAAACTCAAAAGAAAACTAATGAATCACTTGCAATGACAATTGATGAGTTAGCATCTCTAACAAAAATCCAAGCAGTTGCGGAAGAACAAGGATTGAGATATAATAATAATAATATCAAGACAGTTGTAGAAGACAACTAAGCAAGGACGTGAAAAAAATTGAAAAAAAAGAAGAGAAGGAAAAATAATATTAAGTACTCTGGGGGAATTATATTATTTTCTCTTCTTTTATTTTGTCTAATGATAGGTAGAGTAATACAATTGGGTACAAGTAAAGAAATAGATGGAATAAACCTACAAGAACTAGCAAGCAAAAGAACTACAAGAACAGATGTAATAAGTGCTAATAGAGGAGGAATCTATTCAGCTAATGGAGATGCACTTGCTATAAATGTAGCGTCATATAAATTAATAGCTTATCTAGATAGTAAGAGAACAACTAATCCTAAAAGACCACAACACGTAGTAGACAAAGAAGATACTGCAGAAAAACTTGCTCCAATTTTAGGTATAGAAAAAGATCAAATATTAAAATATCTAAATAAAGAAAATGTATATCAAACAGAATTTGGAACTGCAGGTAAAGGGTTAAATGAATTAACTAAAAAGAAAATAGATGACTTAAATCTACCTGGACTAGATTTTATAGAAAGCTATAAGAGATATTATCCTAAAGGTAATTTTGCATCATATGTAATAGGATATGCTAAAACAAATAATGATGATGGAACTATTACAGGAGAAATGGGTATTGAAAAGCAATACAATAGTATTTTAAAAGGATCAGATGGATTTATTACTTATCAAAAAGACTTAAAAGGATATAGAATCGCTAATACACCAGTAATTGAAAAAGATGCAGAACAAGGAAAAGACATATATCTAACAATAGATTCAAACATACAATTCTTCTTAGAACAAGCAGTAAATACATCAAATAAATCATATGGATGGGAATGGTTTACTATTACTATTGCAGACGCTAAAACAGGAGCAATTCTAGGAACAGTATCAAACCCTTCATTTGATCCTAACTTAAGAAATATAACTAATTATATGGACTTATTAAGTCAAACAGCATATGAACCAGGAAGTACAATGAAAACATTTACTTATATGGCTGCCATGGAAAATGGAGTATATAATGGTACAGAAACATATAAATCAGGAGTATATACTACAACAGATGGAACTGAAATAGGAGACTGGGATCGTAATGGATGGGGTGTTATTACATTCGATAAAGGATATGCTATGAGTAGTAACGTTGGAGTTATTAATATCATAAGCCGTCATATGAATAGTACAATGTTAAGACAATACTATAAAAAACTTGGTTTTGGTAAAAAAACAGGAATTGAATTACCAAATGAAAGTAAAGGTCAATTAAACTTTAAATATGAAACAGAAATATTTAATGCAGGATTTGGTCAAGGTATTACTACAACAGCAATTCAAAATATAAAAGCAATGACTCCATTAACAAATGATGGAATTATTCTAGAACCATATTTAGTATCAAAAATAGTAGATAGTGAAACAGGAGAAATAGTTTTAGAAAAAAATCGTACAGAAATTGAAAGAGTAGCATCAACTAACACAGTACAAAAAACGATTCAATTAATGGATGATTGCGTTAATGGATTGGGTCTGTCTCTTATACACATCTGACGCTGCCGACGATCTTACGCGTGTA